>JBBISZ010000034.1:0-7792 GCA_037441045.1 Deltaproteobacteria bacterium
TCATAATTCATCCTCCATTATCATTGTATATTCAAGTTCTACATATTTTTCATACTGCTTTATGGATAATTCGGACTTCCCAAGCATTGCATAACATGCGCCAAGTCCACGATATGCCATAGCAAAATCGGGATTTGATCTTATAGAGGACTTATAATATTCGGCAGCCATATCATATTTGCCCTGCTTAAAATAATTATTTGCCTGCTTATAATATTCCATATATTCTGCTTTTGGAGGTTCTGCTTTTGTAGTCTGAACTTTTTCCTGTTTTTGTTTTATCTTTTCTTTCTTTGTCTTGATGCCAGACTTTGATTGTTCCTGTTCAGAATCCTGATTCTTCTCCTGTAGTTTCTCCTGTTCATTCTTTTCCATTGGAGGAGGAGATGCTGTAACAGGTATATTAAACTGTTTGCTCTTATCAATATTACCAATCCCTGATGTGGCGGTTTTATAAATTATAAACGATAGTAATAGAGTAATAACAATCAAAGATATGATTCCAATTGTTATATTTTTTCTGGTAAAAAGATTTTCAGATATCTTCTTCTGGGGTTTTATTGTTGTCTTCCCTGTATATTGTCTCTCTGCTACAACAGGTTGTGGTTTATGAGGAGGAGTCTTTACTTTTTTGGGGGGCTCTTCTACCTCTGTTGCGAGTTTGATTTCAGGGTCTGCAGGGTAATTATTATTTTGCAAAGGTATTTCTTCTGATTTTTCAACATTTGAATTATCTATAATTATAGAATTTTTTAGCTCAGGTTGTTTTTCGGGCTCCTCATTTTTATTCTGTTCGGGAGACGAATATGGATCAAACCAAACATTATTGCTATCTTCAAATAGTTTATTTCTGACCTCCACAATTTTTTCAGGAGGAATATCAGCAGGCGGTATATCCTGAATCTCAATAGACGAACTGGCTTTTTGAGAATTTAATCTGGGCATAGAAGTATGTTTGCCTTCATTTTTAATGGCATCATTTAATGAATTTATAAACTCTTTCATATCCTGATATCTGTCCTCAGGAGATTTTTCAAGGCATTTGAGGCAGACAGATTCAATTTCTGGCTTTATTTTTGGATTATATGACCTGAGCGGTTTTGGGGACTTTGTCTTATGCATCATAAGCAGGTTGAGGGTATTATTGGAGGTAAATGGGAGATTACCTGTGAGCATCTGATACATAATTACCCCCAGAGAATAAATATCTGTCCTGTGGTCGATAGTCTCCTGTGATGCCTGTTCGGGGCTCATATACTCAGGTGTACCAATTATTATACCGGCAGATGTAAGGCGATTATTTGAATTTGTTGCTATCTTAGATATTCCAAAGTCCAGAATTTTTACAAAATGTTTATTATCACCATTTTCAACGAGCATTATGTTATCAGGTTTCACGTCTCTATGAACTATTCCCACTTTGTGAGCCGCATAAAGTGCATCAGCACATTGTATTAAAATCTGATGGGCGATATCTATTTGTATTGTCTTCTTTTCGTTGAGAAGTTCATAAAGTGTTCTCCCCTTTATATGCTCCATTACAAAGTAGAAAGAACCTGTAGGCGTCTTTCCGAAGTCAGTGACTTCAATTATATTCTGATGCCCAATCTTGGAAGTCAATTTTGCCTCATTTATAAACCTCTTTAATGAATCCTCCCTCTGGGCAAGTTCGGGATTGAGTACTTTTATAGCAAAAGGTTTACCAAGTATGATATGTTCTGCCTTAAATACCTTCCCCATACCACCTTCACCAATCTTCTCAACAATTCGATATCTCCTGTCCAGAATTGTACCTATCAGACTCTCGGGCGTGTAGTTAGTTAATTCAATCATATCAAATGGGCATAGAGTCTCATTTTCAGCAAAAACTCTATTGCATTTTGGGCACTTTTTCACCAATCAACCTCTGAAAAAAACACATGACAGTAAATAAATATCACAAATAAAATGAAAATCAAAACAAAACAATAAAAATGGTGATAGATTTGAGATATCAAGTATTTCAGGGTAGAAATTTTGATGCATTTGCAATCTTTTCGGGGAGATATACGTCTATAACATAATTTAGCCCATGCTTTGCAAGTGCCTGCTGCTAAGCCCTTACTCCCATTTCAACAAGTTGATTTATGGCACGCTTCCATTCGGGATAATGATTGAAAAACGGGTCGTTTTTAATGGAGTCTTTTGCCCTCTTTATATCCACATCTTTGAGCGGATGAGTCGGTAATTTGTAATCAATAATATCCTGAGGGGTTATTCCCAGAAATCTTGCCTTTGGAACACAGAAGAACTCATTTATGTGGGCAGCATTGCCTGATCCAACTTTAAGTGTCCTGTAGATATTGGCAATACCATACGGATCACCATCCACAAATACATATACAGGGAGCTTCATTTCATCTGATAATCGTCTGAAAAATCTCCTGCATGCCCTTGTCGGGACTCCTCCCATACTGATAAGAATACAGTTGGCAGACTGCCAGTAATTATGTTTTACAAGTCTCTGAAACATTCCAGCGGTTTCAATTGCAAGAATAAATTTAGCATCGGTCTCAAATTGGAGGTGTTCTACATAAATTGGGATTGAATATGCACCTGAGCCAAATTTTGTACAGTCAATTTTCAACTTCTTATGGGTATTTCTATCCTCGTCTATAATAAACAGTTTTCCCGCTACATCTCCACCTTTTTCCTCAGGAATAAACCCCAATTGCTCTCTGTTTACCTGAAAGAATGCCTCCACATCATCCATAACTGTGTCTGATTCAACCTGTTCATTAAATCTGGCATCCCCCCAGTTTTTGGAAACATAGTAAGCCTCTCTTTTGGTGGCTATATCATCGGACTTTATAAGTTCTCTGGAGAGCGCAACCATTCTCAATGTTTGGGCGAATGTCTTGACAGTGTTGACTGTAAGAGTCCGGCTCTTCTTTCTGCCTTTTAGTTCAAAAAAGCCGACTTTTGGGTCATATTTTACATTTTGAAGTGATCTGAGGGGGAATGCCATTTTTGGGTTTTTTCTGTGAATTATATCAGAGTATATCTCTCTTGCTGACTCCTGTATCTTTTTCAAGATAACTTCTCTTGCCATTGTTATTCAGCCTCCTTGAGAATAATCTTTGTTCTACTCTTATTAAGAGTATCTCTCAATGTTGTTTCTACCCTCTCTTCCTCTTTATTGTTGAGTTCGAGTATCTCACGCAATGCCTCTCCTATGTGTGGAATGTATTTTTCAATGTATGATTTTTTCTTCTCCTGATCCATATATCTTCTGGTCTTCGAAATATGCATTGAAACCTGCCTACCACATTCCATAAGCGCAAGTCTGATCTCCTTTAAGATCTCCGGATAATGTGCTACTGCCTCCTTGCTCTCAGAGGTAAACGGAACCCATGCTGAAGCAATATGCAGAAAGATAACCATGGGTCCTATCGGCAGTGATCCTTTGGGTTGCTGTAGATTGTAAGATCTCCACGATGTTGAGATTATGCCTTTTGTCATAGCACAGGCAGACTGCTGATAAAGTAGTGGGACTCTATTTGCAAATCTCATAACTTCAACTGGTTCATCAGCCGGTAAATCCCCACCATATGCGATACCTGCTTCAATCAGAAAAGGATTGCCTCTATAAACTGTGGGTGGTCTTGATACGGCATAATATAAATCAGCCCTGTACTGTTTTTTTAATGCGGACATGATAAGTTCTTCACCTATCGGTGAAAGACAGTTGGATGGTGGAGACATTATCTTAACTTTTGGAATACTTTGATAGAGTAGTTCAATCTGTGCAGGGAGGATTGAAGATATTCTCTGATCTGGCTTTAATCCTGCAAATTCTGCGATCTGTTCCGCAATTCTTGGTGAGACCCTTGAGAATTCTGAGGTCAGAAACTGTCTCAGATTTCTGGCTTTTGTTTCATGCAGCATCTTGATAAAAATACCCAGTTCGACTCCATACGGATGCGGTTTTATAGGTTTTGCCTCAATGGGGAGGCTATCTGATACCCTTTCATATTTTACAAACTCACCTTCAGGCGGATAATAAATTATATCGGCATGAGGATTTGCAATGGCGGTCTGAAATATATAGCCATCTACTGAATGGGAGCCTTTCTTGTAGTTTGCCTCTATCTCCATTTCAACCTTTGTTCCGTGTTCTTTTGGTATATCGTTGTTCGTCCATTGAATGGAATCTTCTCTTATTACGACCGGTGCATTCTTTTTTGCATCTATCTGGATCTCAAACATATGTGATTCTGACTGACTTTTGATTTTGGATATAATCTTTATTGGCTTTCCTGTGGTGAGCTGGGCATACATTCCGGCGGCAGAGATGCCTATTCCCTGCTGTCCCCTCGATTGTTTGAGCGTATGAAATTTAGAACCGTATAATAATTTCCCAAATATTTTGGGTATCTGATTTTTGACTATTCCCGGTCCGTTATCTTCTACAGAGACTGAGAATCTATTTTCGGATATCTGTCTTATTACAATTATTATTTCGGGGAGAATCTTTGCCTCTTCACAGGCATCAAGGGAGTTATCTACTGCCTCTTTTATGGTGGTAAGAAGAGCCTTGGAAGGATTGTCAAATCCGAGTAGATGTCTATTCTTTAAAAAGAATTCAGATATTGATATCTCCCTCTGTCTGGATGCAAGGATATGAGCAGTATCCTGAGACTTCTTTTCAGATACTTCTGTTGCGGGCTTCTGAGTCTCTGTGTTTTTAGGAATTATGCTATCTGATTCATTTTCGGTTGTATTTTTAAACATATTCATCTGCAAAGCTGTCTTTTTTGCCATTAATTTCTCCTCCTGATTTTTATTTGCGCAAAAATATATCCCTCAATGCGCCCAAGCCATATACAATGAATTCCCTGTATTTTCAAGACAAAATTTTAGTTTGAAAGATAATTATCTCTCATTTTCTCTCAGGAAAAATAAAACTTGACAATATTTTTTTCGTAAAATGTAATCATGAAAATAGTTAGAATTCAAATTTTAAAATTAAAAGGAGATTTATCATGAAAAGAATTATTGTCTTACTAAGTATTGTATTATTTTCTTTCCAATCTTTTTCAAATGAACCAGCAACTAACAACATTGTTTTCCCTGTTGATTGTAGTAGAGATGTCTCTATTCAGTTATGTAAAGAATTAAATTGTAACGGATATCTGGCTGATGAAAAGATATGCAGAGAATATACTAAAACTACAAATATTCCATTTACTGCTGATATTAAAAATTCCAGTACATTAATACCAATACCCAAATTTTTAAACTTTAGAGCAGCTACCTGTAATAATTCAATTCACTTTTTTAGCGGTGATTATAATGTTGATTCTCATACATTACTAAGCGAGGGAAATGGTATTATAAGGGCACCCAAAAAAACAGGAACAGCATATTCTTCTCATGTTTATTGCCCGGTTAATATTCCAGATTCTTCATAAATTGTTCAGTTATGTCTTACAGGATGGGATAATGACCCAAATTTTTCTATAATTGGGGGCTTATATAAAATTAAAAAATCCTATAATACTGGTGTTGTGACTATTGCAACAGTTAATTCAACAAATAGTCAGAATCAGAATGGTAACTGGTGGTGTACAGATAGTCTGTCAGAAATCGTTAATAATTTTGATTATACATACTGGGTATCTGTTTTTATGCCATATTATTACGGCACGAATTATCAGTCTGTATTGTATGATATAATTGTAGTTTATTATTAAGTTGAATAACATAGAGAATATAGTATAATGTTACCAAGGAGGAATAGATGAGAAAGATAGCAATAAAAAATTTGATATTACTATTATTTTCAATCTTAATTATTTCTTGTCTCGAAGATAGGAATTCAGGAACTGGAAAAAATGGTATCTTGATAGAAGATTCAACAAGTTATTCCAGTTCAAATACTTCTAAATGTAACTTTCCTTATGACTGTAGACACGATTTAGAGTTTGAATGCTGTAAGAAATACAACTGTGCAGGTATTTTAGTTAATGAGAATGAGTGTAAGAATATAGATGATTCATCTGATGTTACAATAAATGCCGATTCATATGAGACAAAATGTAACTTTCCTTATGACTGCAGACACGACCCAGAGTTTGAATGCTGTAAGAAATACAACTGTGCAGGTATTTTAGTTAATGAGAATGAGTGTATTGATGAATAATTAATTTCTAAGATTTTATTTAATTTATCTTTTTAGGTATGGATTGAAATAACCAAATTTTAGATAAGGGAATTCGGAGGAGAGTAGTTTTAACCATTTTTTTATTCCCAGACATTTTTCAGGCTTTTCTATCTCCATTTTTTCTATGTACCAATCGGGATCAATATTGAAGTTTCTAAGTTGTATCATAGATGGTCTATACATTTTTATAATTTTTCTGAATGCTTGATATTCTTCTTGTGAGTCTGTAATGCCCGGAAAAACAAAATAATTTAATGAAATCCACATTTTCATACTTTTGCCCATGTGTATTGAAGCGAGCACATCTTCAAATGAATATCCTGCTGGTTTATAGTATTTTTTATATATATCTTCCCTGGCACTATTCAGACTTATTCTTGCTGAGTCCAGACCGTTTGAAAATAGCATCCTGAGTCTATCTGGAAGACTCCCGTTTGTATTAATATTGATAGTTACATTTTTATATCTTTTTTTAATGTGTTTTATTGCTTCAAGTATCAGGTCGGAAGAGAGGAGAGGTTCGCCCTCACATCCCTGTCCAAAGCTCAAAATGGGCTTCTTTGTATTTTCAATATGATATTCTGCAACTTCTATTAGTTGATCAACCGTTGGAATAAAATCTATCCGGTTCTGTGAGGATTTTACGCCGGATGAACCTTTTTGAAAAGAGATGCAGCCGAGACATCCAGAATTGCATTTATGAGATACTACAAGTGGCGCCTCAGACCTGTTCAAGAGTAGATTTCTGGCGTTTGGACAACGGTAGTTAAATGCACAATTGATTACGAGGTGTTTTATGAGTCTATTTTTTGGGAATAGTTTTAATAACGCCTTCCCCCTTTTTTCTATTGTAGCTTCATCAAATGACGACATACTATGCCTTTTACTTCTATCTACTCGTATGGCGGAAACGAATAATCTTCCTCTGTAATATCCGACTGCTGAATATGAATATAGTGGCAAAATTATTTTTGAGTCTGGTTTTTTTATAAATGGGGCGAGCAGTGTCTGTGTATATCCCGGAGGAATAAACGCTGCAACTGGTATTCGGTCAGTAAGTCCTTCAAGTTTGAGATTTTTATTGAAAACTACAGGTATTCTCTCAGGTAGTTCAAAAAGTATTGTATCTTCGGGCATGGGTATTGAATCTTCAAGAGTAAGTGGAACAAATAAATTGTGATATCTACCAGATGCTATAAATCTGTCGTCAGAATATATTTTTTGTTTTTTATCAAAAAAAACTGGATTTAGATATCTGATCCCCATGGATTAAAATCTTTAATATGAATTGAGACAAAATTCAATTGGGTTTTGTAATTTTTTTAACATTGAACATGTTTTTGAAGATAAAGCAGGACAGGGAGATAAAAACGCTGGGATAAGAAAACAAAAAACATTCCATTGTTTTTTTGCGTGGTTTATTGGTTATATTGTCAGGGAGTAAATTCTCCATATTTTGAGTCTATTTTATTTGACTGTTAGTGCTTTATATGATAACCATTTGCGTCTATTTTTAGAGGAGGTATTGTAAATTGCCAGCAAAAAAACCACCCAAGAAGAAGCCATCAGTATTAAAAAGGCAGAGGC
>JBBISZ010000034.1:7805-13819 GCA_037441045.1 Deltaproteobacteria bacterium
GTTAAGAATAACCGATTTATCTCCGAACTCAAGACTTATTCTAAAAAATTGAGGGAATTGGTCTCAAAGGGAGAGAAAGAAAAGGCTATTTCATTTTTAAGAGAGGTTCAGAAGAAGTTTGATAAGGCTGCTCAGAACGGTTATATCAAGGTAAAGAATGCAGCCAGACATATTTCAAGGCTGACCTCTCTGGTAAATAATCTGAATAAGTCGGCATAGCCTCTGGTTAAGCTGGGCCTCCCTCAAATTATGGATAACTGCGCAATTATTGTGCAGAAATAACATATAAGGAGGTCATTATGTCGAAGAAGAGAGTATTAATTATGGGAGCTGCGGGGAGGGATTTCCACAACTTTAATGTTTATTATAGGGATAATCCCGATTATGAAGTTGTTGCCTTCACTGCTACTCAAATACCTGATATTGATGGGAGAAAGTACCCATCCGAACTTGCAGGTAAATTGTACCCTGAAGGTATTCCAATACTCTCAGAATCGGATCTTATAAAAATTATTAAGGATAAAAAGGTAGATGAGGTTGTATTTGCCTATTCAGATGTCTCTCATAACTATGTAATGGATAAAGCCTGTTCTGTCATCGCCGCTGGAGCAGATTTCAGGTTTATAGGCGCTGAAAAATCAATGCTCAAGAGCTCAAAACCTGTTATATCTATTTGTGCGGTTCGAACGGGCTGCGGAAAATCTCAAACCACCCGCAAAGTGGCTCAGATACTCAAAGAGATGGGGAAAAGAGTAACCGTCATAAGACATCCAATGCCTTATGGAGATCTAAACAAACAGAGAGTGCAGAGATTTGCGACACTCGAAGATATGGATAGACATGAGTGTACTATTGAAGAGAGAGAAGAATATGAACCTCACATAACTGCTGGAATTGTAGTATATGCAGGAGTGGACTACCTGGACATTTTAAGGGAGGCTGAAAAGGAATCAGATGTAATTATATGGGATGGCGGAAACAATGATTTACCATTTTATGTGTCAGATCTGGAAATAGTAGTGGTTGACCCACATAGACCAGGACATGAACTGCTTTATTATCCTGGAGAGGCAAACCTGTATAGAGCAGATGTAGTAGTAATTAATAAAGTGGATAGCACAACTCATGAAAATATTGAGATTGTAGAAAACAATATCAAGATGAAGAATTCTAAGGCGATTATTATTCATGCAGATTCTCCAATATATCTGGATAATCCCGAGGATATAAAAGGCAAGTCGGTACTCGTTGTGGAGGATGGGCCTACACTGACACATGGCGAGATGAAGTATGGCGCAGGGATTGTTGCCGCAAGACAGTATGGTGCTCATGAGATAATAGATCCAAGGCCATATGCTACAGGCTCAATCAAGAAGACATTTGAAAAATACCCACATATAGGGACTTTGCTTCCAGCAATGGGATATTCAAAGACCCAGATGAAGGAACTTGAAAAAACTATTAATGATACTCCCTGTGATCTGGTAGTGGTAGCTACACCTATAGATCTGGGCAGGCTATTGAAGTTGAATAAACCATATAAGAGAGTCAGGTATGAATTGCATGAGAAGGAGTCAGAGGGCTTGAAACATATTATTGAAAATCGCCTTTTGAAGAGACAGAAAGGGAAATAAGGATGAGTTCCAGAGACAGAAAGAAAAAGATCGCAGTTGTTGCATTTGGTGGAAATGCTCTTATCAAATCAAAGGAAAGAGGGACAATAATGGAGCAGTGGCAGAATGCTGAAGAGGCTGCAATGGTACTTATGAGTATCATAAAAAATGGATATGAGCTTGTTGTTGTACATGGAAATGGCCCACAGGTTGGCTTTTCTCTTATCAGGCAGGAGGCGGCATCCAGCACTATTCCCCCTCAGACGCTTGATGCCTGCGTTGCTGAGACACAGGGTTCTATGGGATATCTTCTTCAGGTATCCATTCGAAATCGTATGGTATATGAGAATGTAGAAAAACCTGTCTGTACTGTTCTGACGACTGTAGTGGTAGATTCTGTAGATCCAGCCTTTCACAACCCCACAAAACCTATAGGTCCATTCTTTTCAAAAGAGAGGGCTATTGTTCTAATGAATGAGAATGGATATAAGATGGTTGAGGATAGTGGAAGAGGTTATAGAAGAGTCGTTCCATCTCCCAAGCCGCTTTCAATACTTGAGATCGACACAATAAAGCATCTCGTTGAGAATGGAAATATTGTAATTGCTGGTGGTGGAGGGGGGATTCCCGTTTATAAAGATGGTCTGAGGTATAAAGGGAGCGAGGCGGTTATAGATAAGGACTATATTGCATCTCTTATTGCAAGGAATGTAAGGGCTGAGCTTTTCATAATTCTTACCGAAGTAAGTTGTGTATACAAGAACTTTGGCAAACCTGATCAGAAGGCGATGGATACTCTTACACTGATAGAGGCAATTGATCTTTACAGAGAAGGGCAGTTCCCCAAGGGATCAATGGGTCCCAAGATTGAGGCATCTATTGATTTTCTAATGAATGGTGGGGAAGAGGCACTAATTACAAATGCCGCTGAATTGCCCAATGCCATTGAGAGAAAGGCAGGGACCAGAATTATAAAAAATACAAGATTTGGGTTTCTGGATGGAAAATAATTTTAGAAAGGAGAGTTTCTGTGAAAAAGAGAGATTTTTTAAGTCTTTATGATTTTTCAACAAAAGAACTCAATGATATTCTTGAAATGGCTGCTAATATCAAGAAACGACCAAACGCATATAAAAGTGCGTTACAGGGCAAGACTATAGCGCTTATATTTGAAAAACCCTCATTGAGGACAAAAGCTACATTTGAAGTTGGGATATTGCAGATGGGTGGAGATGTTATCTATTTTTCACCCAATGAATTCCAGTTGGGAAGAAGAGAGGCTGTATCGGATGTGGCAAAGAATCTTGAGCGCTGGGTTGATGGGATTGTGTGTAGAACTTTTGGACATAATATTATTGAAACTCTCGCAAGAAATTGTTCAAAACCAGTTATAAATGCTCTAACAGACCTTTCTCACCCCTGTCAGGGTCTTGCAGATTACTTTACTATAAAAGAGCACAAGCATAAATTAAAAGGCTTAAAGCTGGCTTATGTTGGTGATGGTAATAATGTCTGTCATTCTCTGATTTATGGTGCAGCCAAATTTGGAGTAGAGATAAATATTGCAACCCCCAGAGGATATGAGCCCAAAGTAGAAGTTCTGAAAAATGCCTATGCAGACGCCGTTTCAAATAATGTCAATATTGAACTTACAGATGACCCCATTGCAGCCGTAAATAATGTTGATGTAGTTTATACAGATGTATGGACATCTATGGGACAGGAGGCTGAGACAGCCAAGAGAAGGCAGATCTTCTCACCATATCAGGTAAATTCCAGATTGATGGCATTTGCCAAAAAGGACGCTATCTTTATGCACTGTCTGCCCGCACACCGTGGTGAAGAGGTTACAGATGAAGTGATAGACTCAGAACAATCTATTGTCTTTGATCAGGCTGAGAATAGACTCCATGTTCAGAAGGCAATATTGATATTCCTTTTTGGTGGGAAGAAAAAATAATTTATTATTGTTGTTTGATACAAATTTCTTAAAAATAAAGGAAAACGGAGAAGAATTAAAAAGACGCTTAGCAAGTATTTTATATAAGAGAATTACTATTTGTGGTTGTTGATTTTGTAAAATCCGATTTCTTATACTCATTATACTCAACCTTATTCTTTACATAAAAATACTTTAACTGCCAATGTAGCAGACCATTTGAACTCTACAAATTTAAGTTCATAAAAACTTTTTAAATAAAGAGGTTCAACAAATTTATATACCAATAATTTTTTGAAAAAGAATTATAGTTTCTATCCAATAATAATATTAAAGTGTTAGTTTAAAATATTGAGGCAATTATTTAATATAAAGTCATATTTTAACCAGATTGAAACAAAATATATATTAGCAAATATATTAAAAAACAGGAATTATTGACTTGACTTATTCTCCGCCTTCTGTATCTATTTTATCCAGTTTCACAGAAACTGGTTTGTAGGTAAAATCTACGGGTTTTACAAATTCAAGGACTTTTTTGTATGTATCTTTAATGTTTAGTTTTTTGAAAATAAGGTCAAATTTTGCCTCAAGTTCTTCTGCAAGTAATTTTTTGGTATTTTCCGGCAGATTCCAGATCTCCTTTTTGAATGGACCAAATACCTTCTTTCTTGTCTTATAATAAAATTGTTCATTGGTCTGTCCTGGCTTCTTTTCATCCTGAGCATTCTTATCAAGCCATCTGTACATCTCATCCCTTAATTCCTTTGGGAAGTGCTTGCTATCCAGAAGGATGTTCTGAAAGCCCGTAGCAAGATGAACCTCTGCCGTATTATTTTCAGGGAATTTATCGAATGCATCCTCAGGAAGGGTAGATGCACCATGTTGAACAGTCCCTGCTAAGCCATACTGTTCTCTTCCGATTTTTGAAATGGTTGAAAGGACAGAGAAGTCCAGACTTACCTTTGCAATAGATCCATCAGGAAGTACGACTCCACCATGAGAAGTGCCTGTCTGAACAGAGATCTTGGAGATTCCAGCATAGTCTTTACCTTTTGAAACCAGATGTTTGAGGTAACCTTTCATAAATGCATGAAATTCTTCAGGTGTAGAATTTTTGGTTCCAACCTCTCCTATCTCTCCACCTACTGAAATAGTAACACCTTTTGGCTCTCTTTCTCTGATATATGCTGTCATTTCTGCACAGATTTCATAATTGAGTCTCTGCTGCTCCTCAAGCGTATCTTTTGAGAGATCTACCACAGTTGATGAATCAATATCAATATTGAGATAGCCTCCTGCAATTGCCTCATCTATTAGTTTTTTAAGGGCATCCACCTCTTTTTCTGGAGACTCCTTAAATTTTTTGGCATTTATCTGAAAGTGATCTCCCTGAATAAATATTGGACCTTTATAATTTTCTGCCACAGCTGCCGCCAGAATGGTTGAAGTATATTCAGCAGGCCTTTGATTTGTATAGCCCATCTCTGATTTTGCTATTTCAAATATAAATGCCCCAGCATTGATCTTCTTTGCCGATCTAATAAGTGCCCTTGCGGTGTCAAATGTAAAGCCTCTTATATTGACAGCCGGTACTGTAAACCCCGAGACCTTCCCCTTTCCCATTGCCATATACAAATTGTGTATTGAGGCTGGCTTTGCACCAAGAAGGCTACTTATTTGAAAAATAGTATATATTGCATAGTCTTTTATATCGGGCTTTTCTGAAAGTGTTGAGGTCTTAACCAGTTCTTTTAAGAACTTATCTCTTAGACCTTTCTCATCAGTAATTGAGACTATTTTCCCACCTTCAAGTTTGCAGTAGTTTTGAAGCATTGAATTCAATTGCGAAATGTTGTCAAACATATTATCCTCCTTTAAGAGATAAGTTGGATTAAATATAGTTTAACTATTTTTTTATTTCAACTTTAATTTTAACCTTTTTAAGGTCAGAGGAGTCTTATGGTTGTGAAGGATGGAGCAGATGAAAGAGTTAGCAAAGATTATAGTGAGATGGAAGATAGAGAGCTTATACGCAGGTTCTCCGACGGAGATGCGAGGGCGTTTGAGGCTTTTTACAGGAGATATTATAAGAGTCTGATGAGGTTTATTATGTCGTATTGTAAGAATAAAAGTATTGCAGAGGATATAGTTCAGGAAACATTTATGAAACTTGCAGGCTTTAAGGTTAGGTTTGGGCTTGTAAGGAATATAAAATCATATCTATTCTCAATGGCAGTCAATAAATGTAGAGATAATTTAAGAGTCCGATCAAAGGACATATTATACAATGATGAAGATAATACAAACAGTACAGAGTATAAGGAAAGGGTAGATGACAAAATAGATGTAAGTATTGCAAAGGCACTGATTGAGAGACTGCCTGAAAGACAGAGAGAGGTAATTCTGGAAGTATAATAAGAATTGTGTCTTTTAATAGGAAGCATTTAAGGGTTGATTAA
>JBBISZ010000035.1:0-1806 GCA_037441045.1 Deltaproteobacteria bacterium
CTGACCTGGCGGCCCTCGGCGAAGACGCTGTGAAGGCCCATCGGGCCGCCTACGGAAAGTATTCAATGAAAAAGGAGAGGTCACAAAAGAGATGATTGACTTTGATTTTGATAACAGATTTGATACTACCAATTTTTACGAAAAAGGACAGCTGGTCAGACAGGAGATGGATCTCAACTGGGATGGCAAGCCCGATATACTTAAGGTTTTTGAAAAAGGGAAGCTGGTTCGCAAAGAGCTCTCCACCAAAATAGATGGTAAGATGGATTACTTTGAGTACTATGACGACAAAGGTTCAATTGACAGGATAGGACTGGACAAAAATGGGGATGGAGAGGTTGATCAGTGGATAAAAAAACAATAATCTTTCTTAAATTCTTCATCTAAGAAATGTTTGAAATAATTATCAATCTCAGTGGAGGTCTGGCATTATTTTTACTTGGACTCCACTTCTTAAAAGAGGCGATTCAGCATTTTGCAGGAGAAAGGCTCAGGCTGGTAATTCAGCGTTTTACATCCAGAAATGTTCTGGGGCTATTCTGGGGGGCAGTATTCACAGTAGTATTACAGAGCTCTACAGCAATGACTGTGATGCTGGTAGGACTTACTCAATCAGGACTTATAAGTCTGGCTCAGGCGGTACCCATTCTTCTCGGGGCTGATATAGGGACAACGATTACTGTTCAACTTATAAGTTTCAGACTGGATAGATATGCACTATTACTTGTAGCGATCGGGTTTGCCCTTTTCTTCTTCGGGAAGAGATACAAAAACAAATTTCTCGGACAGTTTATTCTTGGGTTTGGTCTAATATTTTACGGAATAAAGGTACTGATTATCAGTTCAGAGCCGTTGCAAAATTCACATCTCTTCTCACTGATTCTTAAATACTTTGGAGAGAATCAGATGGTATGTCTGTTATTCTCAACGGTTATAACGGCTCTTATTCATTCGAGCGCAGCGACTCTCGGCATCGTTATTTCCCTCGCAATCAGCGGAAATATGACCCTTGAGGTTGCCATCCCCTTTATCTATGGTGCAAATATAGGCACCTGCTTCACTGCACTCCTTGCAGGGATAGGTTCTAATGCAGAAGGTAAACGAACGGCATTTGCACATATTCTATTCAAGATTCTTGGAGTGGCAATATTTTATCCATTCAGTGAATATTTCGCCGAACTGGTAACCAGAACAGATACAAATATCGCTCGACAGATCGCAAATGCCCATACGATATTTAATATTTCAATTGCAGTCATCCTTCTACCTTTTTCTTCCCTATTTGCGAGATTTCTTTCAGGATTATTTACTAAGTCTGATACAACCGCAGAGAAATTCATTCCAAAATATCTTGATCGTTCAGCGTTATCCACACCGGCACTGGCACTGGGTTATGCCTCAAGAGAGATAATGAGGATGTGCTCCATTGTAGAGTCCATGCTCAGAGATACAATTGATGTATTTGTTAAACTTGACATGGACCTTCTTGAGGATATTCAGAAGAGAGATAACAAGGTAGATATTCTTGAAAGAGAGATCAAACTATATATTGTAAACATAGATAGGTCATTTTTTACCAAAGAGCAGACAAGACTTGAATTTGATCTGATCTCATTTGTAAGCGACCTTGAAAATGTAGGAGATCTGATAAATCGCACCATACTCGAAATGGGTAGAAAGATGATCAGGATGGGATATAGATTCTCCGATGAGGGAGTCAAAGAGATTGTTGAATTTCATAAAGATGTAATGGAGGGGTTCAGACTTGCTATTACTGCATTTGATACAGATTCAGAGGAGCTGGCG
>JBBISZ010000035.1:1816-13603 GCA_037441045.1 Deltaproteobacteria bacterium
AAAGAGATTCTGGTAGAGAAGGAACGAGAGTTCAAAGAGGCTCATATAAGCAGACTTCATAGAGGGCTTACCGAGAGTATAAATACCAGTTCAATCCATCTTGAACTCCTATCACATCTGAGACGGGCAAACTCGATTACCACCCGAATAGCCTATGCTATAATAGAAAGGCACAAAAATAAGAATGGGCACTAAAATGTATGATCTACTCCTCAATATTCCGAATCGTATACTGTTTATATCCATCTTTGTTATAATTACAATACTTGCAATTCTGACCTACAACCATACAGACATCTTTTCATATGTCTTGTTTATTATTATGATTCCATCAGGTCTGCTGGTCTCAATGACGATAGGACCTATTATGTTTCTGATTGATAGTGAATGGCACTATGAAGTGATCTTTATCTGTTCTCTTATTATAACGATGTTGTTTCTCTACTTTCTTGGTTTGAGGATGGATAGAAAAGAGAAGGTACAATCAGATTCATCCAGTTCTGAAATTGAGAAAGATTAGTTTTCACCTACCTTTAAGATATCAATTTCAGGGATTATCCTCTTGATAGAATTTAAAAATCCATCTGAATAATCCACCCTGAGTTCATCTGGTAGCAAGAGAAGGACAGATGCCCCTGATGTATTTGTAAATTTCAGTCCAAGAGATGTATTCCCATGGAAGCTGGTTATTACCTTTTTTATTTGAATAAGATCTCGGGACATACACTTCTCAAGCGGTATATTGAGGATAAGTTTTTTTATGGTCGATTTTTTGACCTCGTTTATAGACTTTATTTCTCTAACATTTATTCTTATTGATCTCTTAAGTCCTTCCTCCTCAGAATCTGTCTCCATAACGCTGATACTACCCGATATAATAACAGGATACTGCAAATCTACAATGCCTTCATTATTCATAAATACCATTGATGGCAGATATGCAGTGGCTGTACCTGTATCATCTTCCAAAAAGATTGTAGCATACTTTTCCTTGTTTTTTCCAACCTTTACATTCGCCTTAATAATCATCCCACCCACCTTAACCTCATCACCATTGCCCCTGTTTTGAATATCAGATAATCTATCAGATGCATATTTGCGAATTTCTTTTATGTATCGCACAATCGGATTTCCAGAGACATAGAAACCTATTACATCCTTTTCGAGTTTAAGTATCTCAGTATCGCTCATCTCTGCTGCGGTGTTATCAAACTCAAACTCCGACTGTTCGTTACAATCAAACGAGAATTTAAGAGATGTCTCTTTTTTTGCTGATCCCTGATAGAATCTTAGAGCCTTTTCTATATTTGCAATCATCACCGCCCTGCTCACTCCTGTAAAATCGAGCGCACCTGAATAAACAAGTGATTCGAGAGCCTTTCTATTTGGTTTGACCCTCGCCACAAAATCACCAAAACTCTTAAATCTACACTCATTTCTCAGTCTTATGATATCACTCGCGAGACTCTGACCTATTCCTTTGATACAGAGAAGACCTATTCTTATCCCATCAGATGCGATAGAGAATCCCTCATAAGACTCATTTACATCGGGCTGAAGTATTTTTATATCCTTCTTCTTGAGATCCATAAGATAGTCTGAGATCTTTTCGGAGTTACCCATCTCCCCTGTAAGTGTTGCACACATAAAGTATTTATAAAAGTGAGTCCTTAGGTATGCCGTCTGATATGAGATCATCGCATAAGCCGCGGAGTGGGACTTATTAAAGGCATAACCAGCAAACTTCTCAATCTGTTCCCAGAGATGTCTGGCATCCAACTCTTTCATCTTTGAGACCGATACAGCACTCTTTATAAAGTCCTCGGAGAGTTTCTGCATGGTCTCCCTGTCCTTCTTCCCCATAGCTTTTCTAATGGAGTCAGCCTTACCCATTGTCCAACCGCAGAGCTCAACACAGATATTCATCACCTGCTCCTGATATACAATAACTCCATAAGTCTCCTTGAGAATAGGTTCTACTTTCGGGTGGGGATAGGTTACTTTTTCTATACCATTCTTTCTGTTTATATACTGATCGACAAGTCCTGCATCCAGAGGTCCTGGTCTGTACAACGCAAGTGCAGCTATCAACTCCTCAATTCTCTGTGGTTTGAGCCTTGTAAGCATAGCTTTAAATCCCGATGACTCACACTGGAAAACTCCGTTTGTGTCACCTGCAGATAGAAGGGCAAAGACATCCCTATCATCCATCGGGATATCGTTTATATCAAAATCCTTCATTCCTGGCTCGTGAGTACGGATGAGATCTACAGCATTCTGAATAACGGTTAGAGTCTTGAGTCCCAGAAAATCAAATTTTACAAGTCCCGCCTTTTCGGCATCATCTTTCATAAACTGAATAACGACCTCTTTCTCCTCCCTGCCCTTCCCTACACTCTCCTCAGAGCCTCCATTCTGTCTGGAGCTTATTTTTGCGAGAGTTAATGGTGCCACTTCTATAAGAGGTGCATTGCTTATGACTACACCTGCTGCATGAATCCCGGTCTGTCTGTTCAACCCCTCCAGTTTGCGGGATATATCTACAAGTTCCCTGTTCTTTTTCAATCGGGGCTCTATCTGAACAGCCATATCTACAGTAAGTTCATCCTCGCCAACCCTGTTTGGGAGCGACTTTGTGAGTGCATTTATCTCGGCAAACGGGATTGAAAGTACCCTTGCCACATCTTTTATGATTGATTTTGCCTTGAGCTCTGCAAAGGTCGCAATCTGACAGACCCTGTTGTCACCATACTTCTCTCTCACATAGTTGATAACAAGGTCTCTCTTGTCCTTGCAGAAGTCTGTATCTATATCAGGGAGACTCTTTCGTTCGGGATTTAAGAATCTTTCAAAAAGAAGTCCATATCTCAACGGATCAAGCTCGGTAATTCCAATTGCATAAGCCACAAGAGAGCCTGCTCCTGAACCTCGTCCGGGACCCACCGGGATATTATTTTTCTTAGCAAAATTGATAAAGTCCTGCACAATGAGAAAATAGCCAGCAAACCCTTTTTCGTTTATTATCTTTAACTCATATTCCAGTCTATCATAATATTCTTTTTCACTCACAACAGGTTTAATCTTCTTTAAACGATTTTTTAAGCCTTCCTTAGCCAGTTTTTCAAGGTATGTCTCTTTTTTATACTCTCTGGGCACCTCAAAATCAGGTAGCATTGGCTTATTCAAATCCAGCTCCAGATCTATCATCTCTGCTATCCGCATTGAATTATCAAAAGCCTCAGGGATATCGGAAAACAGATCCTTCATCTCATCAGGATCTCTCAGATAATACTGGTCGGTATCATGATGAAGACGGTCGGTATTTTCAACCGTGGAGTCTGTCTGAATGCAGAGTAGAATATCGTGAGCCCTTGCATCCTCCCTTTCCAGATAGTGACAGTCATTCGTTGCCAGAAGCGGAATCCCTGTCTTCTTCCCGATGTCAATTAAAATAGGATTATTCCTGTTCTGTTCTTCGAGTCCAGTACGCATAATCTCAACAAAAAAGCTACCGGGTTCAAATATCTCCTTATACTCAATAGCCTTCTCGGTTGCTTCTTTTATCTTGCCTGCTGAGATGTTTCTATTTAGTTCGCCAGCGAGACACGCAGATGCACCAATCAACCCCTCACTGTGATCTTTCAAAAGTTTCTTATCTATTCTCGGCACATAATAAAAACCCTCAAGATGTGCCTTTAAAACCAGATATATCAGATTTTTATAGCCAGCCTTATTTTTTGCAAGTAGCAGAATATGGTTTGAGGTGGATCGCGAACTTCTGTCAGTATACGAGCCGTTGGAATTTATATAGAGCTCACAACCTATTATTGGTTTTAGATCGTTCTTTCTCGCTGTCTCATAAAACTCTATGGCACCATGCATATTTCCATGATCTGTGATGGCTACTGCGCTCATACCCTTCTCTTTGACCTTCTTCATTAGTTCTTTTATCTTAATCGCCCCGTCCAGAAAAGAGTATTGTGTATGTAAATGAAGATGTGTAAATTGACTCATATTTTGTCCCTCACAATTGAACAGATAAGAATCTGGCACAAACTTATTTTGATATCAAGAAAAAAATTTGTATTATAACTGCAAACAAAAATATCGCTGCCCTTCCCAATGGATTAAGAAAATACTAATTATTCTTAGCCATTTCTGACCAAAATAAATTTAAAATAAATCCTTACAATCCGAATTTTTACCCATGTTTTATTCTGGATAGTATGTAATCCTTCATCCCCCTATTAATGGGTATAATCTACCTGCATACGGCAATTAGGAGTTAATATTATATAGTATAAGGGGTAGAAATTATGGCTATTAATTATATTATTCGAAATTGCTTTTATCATTTATGATTTAGTCTGTTAAAGAGGGCAATAGGTAGATTGTGCCAAATTCTTTACACTTATTGCCTTTAATCTAACACACTCTGATTAAGCACAAAAAGTATAGTTTAATGATCGTTAAATATTAAAGCGCACTTAAAAAATGCTCTAAAATAATCGTAAGAAAAATTTTTTTTCTCAATAAAACTATTCAACCAGACTGCACAAACAACCTGAAGAATCTCTTATTGCAAATCTCATATTATTACATTTCTATATACCGTCACTATCTCAGAATAACCATATTTTCAACAGGAATAGGTATTCCTAAAAATAACTCTACAGAAAGGGTATAAAATTTGTAGATGGTACATCTTGAACCAAAGTTTGCCTATAAGTATTTTAATGTTATTAGTAAAATTCATATTAATTATTGATTTTGTGCTTAATTTGGGGTAGAGAAGGCACTACGAATCTGGATGAGAATTCTATATACCAGAGACCATAAGGAAATATGAGACTTGAGATAAGAACCTCAAATTTATATCGACAAGACAGAGCATATATTAAAATATTCCCTCTTATCTTGCTGGTTTTCCCTCTGTTTATTACCCTCACTCTTTCGGAGTGCAAGTGCAGTTCCATAAAAGATAAACGGACAGGAGAGAATCAGAAGGAGAATAAATTAGATTTTGATGTAAATCGGTTTGCAGAAGATGTAAATGTTCAGAAGATGGTATATGATACTCGATTTTCAGAGATAGCCCGAAGATTTGGAGATGTGGTTTTTTCACAGACATACAGACTAAAAATATCTTCACAGAATAGATCAATAGATTTTGAGAATAAGGATCTAATAGAACAGGCAAAAAATGGAGACTATCACATAAAGATAGAGAATAGTGGCAACAAAATGATGGAGATATACTACATTGATAAAAAGCTCTATATAAGCACGGACGGTGACAAATTCTTTCTGCATTCAGATGATCTAACTCAACCGAGAACCAGAAAAGAGGAGGTCTATTCTCAGGCAAATACTTTCCTCAAGACATATTCACACTTTATTAAATTCGTGCCTGATGGAGAAGAAGAGATAGACGGTATTAGATTTTTGAGGTTCAAAGCGACCATCGGGAAAGTCGAAAAGGAAGACCCAAAAGGGAGATACTACTCACTCGATAGGATAGACGGATATATTCTGATAGACAGGCGTTCCGGAGGCCTTGTTGGAGTAAAATTGGACGGCACAATCAAATATCAGAAGGATTCAGCAACTGCCAGTACCAGTTTTCATATTGAATCATCTGTAAAAAAATCGGAGATGCCATTCAGTTTCAAGGTCCCATCCATAGGCACAGAACCCAAAAAATTAAAAATCGAAAAGGATCTATTAAACAGACTTGAAAAGATGGAGGAGAAAGTTGATACAGAAAAAGACGAAGAAGAGTAAGCCTGCAAAAAAGGGTGATGAAAAATTAAAATTTCTTCAGGCTATCGTCTCCGCTGCACTCTCAAAGAATGCCCGCGATATCATTGTGCTCGATGTGAGAGAGATTGTCTCATATACCAATCATATAATGATCTGCACAGGAAATTCTGATAGACAGGTATGTGCCATCTCAGACGCAATTGAGGAGGAGGCATCAAAGTTTTCAGAGAAGGCACTATCCGTTGAGGGCTATGAGCGAGGCTACTGGGTAATAATTGATTTTGTGGATACAATTGTCCATATCTTCCAGCAGGAGCCGAGGAATTTCTATAATCTTGAATCTCTCTTTATGGAGGCAAAGAGGGTAAATATAGACATTAATACCACAAAGAGAAAGATAAATCAGTGAGAATCTCTTTAGTATTTTTTGAAAAATCTTTAAACGCGGGCATTGAGAAGGAGATAACCGAATACAAAAAAAGGGTAGAAAAGAGATTTGGACTGATAGAATATAGACTAAAGGAGGAAGGCAAAAGGACTCCAGAGAATCAGATAAATAACATTATCAGGGATATAAAGAATTGCACAATCTGTCTGCTGGATCAATCGGGCGTAGAGATGGACTCTATTGCCTTTGCAAAATATATTGAAACTCATGAATCGAGCAGCAAAAATCTACTCTTTATAATAGGACCCCATTCGGGATTCAAAAAGCCCATACAGTTTAGTATTGATTATTCAATCTCTCTCTCAAAGATGACATTCTCACACAGACTGGCACGGCTACTATTATATGAGCAGGTATATAGAGCTTATACAATAATTACGGGACATCCATATCATAAATAATCTAACATATTGGTATCATTGCCAAAATACAGGGAATGCACCAATTGATAAATTTTTTACCTTGACCCTTGACACAATGTATAATGATGATTACTTTTTGCATCGCTCAATTGTGTATGAGACTTTTAGGTCTTAATATTTAAATCTTTTCAGGAGGTAAAACAAATGAAGATCAGACCATTACACGACAGAGTACTGGTAGAGAGACTCTCTGAGGAAGAGAGGACAAAAGGTGGAATTATTATCCCTGATACCGCAAAGGAGAAACCGATTCAGGGTAAGGTAATAGCGGTTGGTAAGGGGAAGAAGACCGACGATGGCAAGGTAGTTCCAGTGGATGTAAAAGAAGGCGATGTAATTCTCTTCTCAAAATATTCTGGAAATGAGATAAAGATTGACGGCAAAGAGTATCTTATTATGCAGGAATCAGAGATTCTTGGTATAATTGAAAAATAATAAAAGGAGGATAAATTATGTCAGCAAAAATGTTGATTTTTGGAGATGATGCATCTCAGGAGTTGTTAAAGGGTGTAACCATTCTGACCGAGGCAGTGAGAAGCACTCTCGGACCCAGAGGTCGGAATGTAATTATTGACAAATCTTTTGGTTCACCAGTGGTCACAAAAGACGGAGTAACCGTTGCCAAGGAGATTGAACTTGAAAACAAGTGGCAGAATATGGGCGCCCAGATGGTAAAAGAGGTCGCCAGCAAAACAAGCGATGTAGCAGGTGATGGAACGACCACAGCGACAGTCCTTGCACATGCAATATACAAGGAAGGCCTGAGATTTGTCGCCGCAGGACATAATCCTATGGATCTCAAGAGAGGCATCGATAAGGGTGTGGAGGTAGTGGTAGAAGAGCTCAAGAAGATGAGCAAAGACTGCAGAGACAAGAAAGAGATCAGCCATGTTGGAACCATCTCTGCAAATGGCGACACTACAATTGGAGATATTATTGCCGACGCAATGGACAAGGTCGGGAAAGAAGGCGTGATCACCGTTGAAGAGGCAAAAGGAATTGAGACAGTCCTTGAGCATGTAGAAGGTATGCAGTTTGACAGAGGGTATATCTCACCATACTTCGTAACCAATCCAGAGAAGATGGAGGCTGTACTTGAGGATCCATACATCCTGATCAATGAGAAGAAACTTTCAGCCATGAAGGATCTCATTCCTATACTCGAGGCAGTTGCAAGATCAGGCAAGCCATTACTCATTATATCAGAAGATGTAGAAGGTGAGGCTCTTGCCACGCTGGTCGTCAACAAACTCAGAGGCACACTGCAGTGCTGTGCAGTAAAAGCCCCCGGATTCGGCGATAGAAGAAAGGCTATGCTTGAGGATATAGCAATACTCACAGGCGGCAAGATGATTGCAGAGGAACTCGGTCTACAACTTGAGAAGCTTACACTCAATGACCTCGGCAGAGCAAAGAAGGTCATAGTAGACAAAGAGAATACTACTATAGTTGAAGGGGCAGGCAAGACCTCCGATATCAAAGGCAGAATAGAGCAGATAAAGGCTCAGATCAAAGAGACAACATCGGATTATGATAGAGAAAAATTACAGGAAAGACTGGCAAAGCTCTCCGGCGGTGTAGCGGTTATCAGAGTTGGAGCAGTAACTGAGGCAGAGATGAAGGAGAAGAAGGCAAGGGTGGAAGATGCACTTCACGCCACAAGGGCAGCCGTTGAGGAAGGTATAGTTCCTGGCGGCGGTGTTGCACTCTTGAGATGTCAGAAGGCACTTGACAAAGTTAAGGTACCTGAGGATCAGAAAGTAGGTATCCAGATACTCAAAAAGGCACTTGAAGAACCTATGAGATGGATAGCCAACAATGCAGGCCTTGATGGAACGATAGTTGTAGAAGAGGTCAAGAAGCATGAAGGCAATTACGGATACAACGCCGCAACTGAAAAATATACTGATCTCGTTGAAGACGGTGTAATTGATCCGACCAAGGTGGTCAGAATTGCGCTCCAGAATGCCGCTTCAGTATCAGGGCTAATGCTCACAACCACCTGTATGATTACCGAAAAACCAGAGAAGAAAGAGCCCAAGATGCCAGGCGGCGGAATGCCGGGCGGCTACGGCGGGTATGATGAATACTAATTCTGATTTTTAAGGTATATAACCATTGAAAGGCAGGTCATTTGACCTGCCTTTTTCTTTTCATGTTTCTTACCAGAATTATTAAATTCGGTTATTCAAGTCAAAGATTATTCTAAGTCCATAGAGAGATCAAAATCAATTGATTTCTGTTTTAATTTCAGAATAAAACCAGATATTTTATTCTTTCTTGAAAATCAGATTTTGACAAAGTGTAATCAAACAACATAAAGAGGATTTTCTTAAAACAACTGTTCAATAATCAATTGGATTCTCCTCCAACCATGAATCAAACATCACTATATTCATATCAAATGAATACAAAAAGTTATGGGGAAATAGAAAAATTACCAAAGTAAATACAAATAATAATTTATTTGTTGTACTCATATCATCACTCTTACCTCTAAAAAAATATATACCCCAAATGTACTAATTTTAAAACTTTATTCACTTGCATAAATCAAAATAAATGAGTTAAGTATTATTATGGTATTTAACCATTGGAGGTGTTTATGAAGAAATACAAATGTACTGTATGTGGTTATATATATGACCCGGCAAAAGGAGATCCAGATGGTGGCATAAAGCCAGGGACCCCTTTTGAAAATATTCCAGATGATTGGGTATGCCCGGTGTGTGGTGCAAGCAAGGACTCATTTGAACCAGAGGAGTAATATGGCAATAAGAAAGATAACTGATAAAATCTTCCTTGTAGGTGCTATAGATTGGGACAGGAGATTATTTGATGAACTTATTCCATTGCCGATGGGCACTTCTTACAATTCTTATCTTATAAAAGGTAGCATGGCAAATGTTCTGATAGATACAGTAGATCCATCAAAAGCAGATGAACTCCTTGAAAATCTCTCACATTCAGGCATTGATCACCTTGATTATATAGTATGTCAACATGCCGAACAGAATCATTCAGGCTCAATCCCATATATCTTAAAGAAATTCCCCGGTTCAAAGGTGCTTACCAATGAAAAGTGTAAGGGATTGTTAATTGAACACATAGGTCTCAAAGATGAGGATTTAGTAATCGTAAAAGATGACGAAGAGCTAAATCTGAGAGATATCTCACTAAAGTTTATATTCTCTCCATGGGTTCACTGGCCTGAGACCATGCACACATATTTTAAGGAAGAGAATGCACTGTTTTCAAGCGATATCATCGGCTCACATATGGCAAAATATAATATTTTCTCAGATATGGATAATGAGACAGAACTATCAGCAAAGAGATATTTTGCAGAGATAATGCTGCCATTCAGAAATCACATCAGGAAACACCTTGAAAAATTGAGAAATTACAGGATTGAATACATACTACCGAGCCATGGGCCAGTACACAGAGGTTCACTTAAGATTTTAAATCTTTACAGAAGATGGTCTTCTGATGAAGTTATTTCTCTTGTACTGATACCTTATGTCTCCATGCACGACAGTACTGAGCAGATGGTAAAGTATCTCTTGGGTAGTCTTATCTCAAGAGGGATAGATGCAATGCCAATAAATCTCGCTGAGTCAGACATAGGTGAGTTTGCAATGCGTCTCATAGATGCTTCAACAGTGATTTTTGCAGCACCCACAGTTCTTGCTGGTCCCCACCCTGTTGTAGCCTATTCAGCCCTCATTATGAATGCCTTGAGACCTCCAACAAAAAACATAGGTTTTATAGGTTCTTTTGGCTGGGGAGGTAAGACCGAGGAGGTATTGCGAAGTCTCATATCAAACATAAAATATAACGATGTTGGCTCTGTATTCATCAAGGGCTGTCTCAAGGAAGAAGGTAAGACATTGCTTGAAAATATGGCAAAAAAAATTATTGAGGCAAATCATTTAACAAAGGAGTAAAATATGTCGGTAATGCTTGAAAAGAAAGACATTGTCAACATTGCAGTCCAGATTGAAGAGAAGGGGGAGAGATTTTATAAAGAGGCAGCAGAAAAGGCAAACTCTGCTGAAGTAAAGGAACTTTTCAGTATGCTCTCAAGAGATGAGTCAAAACATAGAGAGATATTCTTGAACATGCTAAAAGCCCTAAACATAGAGGGAGATAAATTATCTATCGAATACCAGAATTATCTAAAGGCATATACTGACAGACTGGTATTTGAGGGAGGCTCTCCTGAGGTGGTAGAAAAGATGAAAAACTTTGATCAGGTCTGGGCTTTAAATTATGCGATTCAGAGAGAACTTGACTCCATTCTATATTATTACGAACTAAAAAACATCGTAGCAAAATCAGAATACGACCTGATAGATAAAATAATTTCAGAGGAGAGATCACATTTTGAGAAACTTACAAAGATTAAGAACATCATAATAAGTAGATGATAGGAGGTATCATTATGTTAAGTAGAGCACTCGAAGAAGAACTGAACAGACAGATTAATGAAGAGGTATTCTCGTCATATCTTTATTTTGCAATGTCAGCATATTTTGAAGAAGAAAACTGGAAGGGCATTGCAACATGGCTCAGGGTTCAGGTAATTGAAGAATTGGGTCATGCCGATAAATTTTACAAGTATATCCTTGAGAGAGGAGGCAGAGTAGAATTACAGCCTATCGAAAAGCCTCCAAAAGAATGGAAGAATGCCCTCCAGGCTTTTGAAGAGGGATTAAAACACGAGCAGCATATTACCGGCAGAATCAATCACCTGATGGATATAGCCATTAAGGAGAAAGATTACGCCACTCAGAGTATGCTTAAGTGGTTTGTGGATGAACAGGTTGAAGAGGAGGCAAACTTCTCTGAAATCGTTAAAAAACTCAAAATTATTGAGGATTCTCCTCGCTCACTCTTCTATCTGGATCACGAACTCGGAAAGAGAAAGGAATAATAATATTTCAAAACAGAGCGCAAAGTGCCGGATAGATTTTTTATTTTACCGGCACTTTTTTATGGAAATATAATGTGGAGACGAGTCAAGCGGATACTTATACAGCTTTGTAGAGTAAGATAAAATATATAGCGCGGTATAAATATAGTATTATGGAAATAAGGAATGAGAAGATCTGTGGAAAATTAAAATCAGAGTTTCTGGTTATTTTTGTT
>JBBISZ010000036.1:0-13587 GCA_037441045.1 Deltaproteobacteria bacterium
ATTATAATTGAAAACCTCAACACAGGGGGTAAGATGTTTGAGGTAGAAAAAATCCTGATTTCCACTCTATCTATCTATCTATCTATCTATCTATCTATCTATCTATCGTGTAGTTTATCAAAATTTCAAACAATTATTTTTTTCAGGGGAGGATTGAGATGAAGTATTTTTTTAGAGTATTTATTTTGTCTTTTCTATTCTTTTCAATCGCCTTTTTATCAGGTTATAAATCTGATGCAAAATCCTCTGGATGTTCATCTGCCCCGGAGATAATCATATCCAATCCAGAAGAGAATGATAATATTGAAAATCCACCTGTATCCGTTGCATTTGATGCAAAGCAGAACTCAACAGATCTTACATCTATTGATCTATCCAGCATAAGTGCTATAATCAGGGACAATATGAATAAGGCGATTGACATTACGCAATACATTACGAGCAAATGTGATTTTCTGAAGAAGAACTGTAATTTCAAAGGTAGTGTAAATATTGCTGAGGGTGAATATAATCTTAAAGATTCAGAGGGTAGAGTGGATAGGGAATATGGATGGGAGGTTTGTAGACAGGAGTACAGGAGAGATAAAAAGGGATGAGATGAAGAGATACCTTGAAAGCGAAATGAAAATAACAGAAAAGGCAATAGAGAGTTTCAAAGAAAAACCTGACCTCAAAAACGATATGAGAATAGACTATTAAAGATCAGAGAGATATACGTTAGAGTAAAATAAATACTTTGATCTGTTATACAATTTAAAAATAATTCTTGTTTAGTAAATTTATAGTAAATTTTGAAGCAAGATATCCAAGGGTAAATTTTATATTAACTATTATCGGTCTAATTGCTATTTTAGTCTGTTTTTCTAATATTGAGAATTATAAAAGAATCTTTTCTTATAAAACTTAATCATAATATTCAGGTAAGACTTGAGGAGGCTAAAATGAAAAAGATTAAGAATATTGCCAGAAGTAAAAAAACCATAGGAATGACATCTCAAAAGAAGAAGAGACAGATTGACAGAGGGACTATCCTTGAATGCTACGAGTGTGGGATGGTTGTCAGAGTTGATGAGCTATGTGGTTGTGAGGAGTATCATCCAATTGTGTGCTGTGATGAACCGATGAAGGTGAGATAATTATTCTTTTCTCTTTGTGCAATCGGGTGATTCACATATTTTGCAACTCTCTTCACATGGTTCTATATGTATGGTGACCTGGGTTGAAGATATAGATTCGCAGATGTCATCTTTTATATGATGTGCAATGCTGTGTGCGTTTTTAAGAGATACATCAGGTGAAAATTGCATATGCACTTCAATGATTTTATTGCTACCTGATTTGCGAGTTGCAAGTTTGTGATAGGAGACCATTTTTCCTATATGGTCTGAAATTATTTTTTCTATTTTCTCTTTATCACTTTTTGAAAGACTTGTATCAAGTAGATCCTTTGTTGATTTTATAGAGAGTGATAGTCCCAGGAAGAGTATGTAAATGGCTATCAGGATTGAGATTACAGGATCGATTATATTTAGTCCTGTTATGCGTATAATAATCAGACCCAGAAATACACCCAGACAGGTAAATACATCTATTGAAAGGTGAGCGGCATCAGTCTCTATTGCTATTGAATCAGTCTCTCTGGAAATTTTATAAAGTTTTCGTGATACAAAGAAATTTATCAGGGCAGAGATCCCCATTACGATGATAGCAATATTAATGTGGTCGATATTATGCTCTGACTTAAATTTCGGTATGGATTCGTATATTATATAAAATGCTGCAAGTATTATCAAAGAAGATTCTATAAATCCCGAAAGATTTTCATATTTGCCGTGTCCAAATGGATGGTCTTCATCGGGAGGTATTGAGGATTTCTTCACAGAGATGAATGCTATCAATGCTGCGAGTAGATCAATTGCGGAATGAATTGCCTCAGATAGAATGGACACTGCTCCTGTGAATAAAAAGACAATTATCTTAAAGATAACGAGTATAAGATTTGATATTACAGATAGTTTTGCCCATCTGGTCTTTTTATTGGTATGACTCATTTGCCTTCTTTTTATTAATATCATTTATTTTATAGATTGCGATCCCTAAAGCCTTCCAGTTTTCATACTTTGATAGTGTAGATATATATATTGAAAGTGGAATATCCATAACCTGTTGTTTGAAATGGCGTGAGGCATGGCGTAGATATTTTGTCTTCCCCTTTTGTATAACAATGCCCATGTGGGTTGTAATATAAGGCCTAAAAGAGTCTTCTCTTATAATTCTAATTATTGAATATGGTGGGATAGAGTTGTATATGCCTTCTATATCTTCAGGTGGTATATATTCTATCTCAATACTATTTACAATAAGTTTTGATGTGTCTATCTTTTGTCCATTTATATAAAATGGATTTTTCTGGCTTTTCTTAATTTTTTTTACGATTCTCTTACCAACAAGGGCAGTAATATCTTCTATATATCCATAGTTTTGAGCATTCGGAAACCACTGAAAATCAGGAAGATGCATGCGATTTTCAAAGGAGATCTCTCTGTCTGCATATCTCAAGAATCTGATATTTTTCTCAAAATCAGATTTGTTTTTTGAGTTTACAAAAGAGATGATATATTCAACAAATGATACACAATCAACATAATCTAAATTGATCACAGGATCGCTATCTATACCCTTTCCCTCTCCGATAGAGGATTCCTTAAATGGTGTACCCAGAAGTTTTTCACTAATAAATTCAATTTTCTGGTTGGTTGAAAGAGTAGTACTTTGATTCAGTAGTTCAGAAAGAGAATTAATATCAACTGAGAAAAATAGTATAGATAAAACATGTAAAAAGAACATTGTCTTAATTAATTGTGGTTAATATAAACGGGACTTCAAACACAATAGGATTTCCAGAAAATTTTGGAAATACCCACTTTTTTAATTCTTTTATTATGCATTCTTCAAATAGTGAGCCTGCAATATTATTTGACAGAGATTCTACCTTGCTTACCTGTCCGCTGCTCTGAATGGTGAGCTTAAAGATCGCTTTCCCCTGAAGAGAACTACTCGCCTTCAGGTGTCGTTCATAACAGTATTTTACAGACTTCATATTCCTGTTTACTATAGCCATAATCAGGTCTTCACTTAACTCATCGACCCGTTCCGGTATTTTGGAGGAGAGATTTATATCCTGTCTATCTACCTTTGAACTGAGATCTACTCCTTCTATCTTTGTATTTATTCCCATTCCTGCAAGTTTGTTTTCCAGATTCAGATTTGCGCCTCCAGTGGATGCACCCTGAAGTCTATCCTTTCCAAGGTTATCATATATTATTGTGCCTCCCTCCACCTTTGCGCCTGAAAGCAGATCTGATACATCAGATTCTTTCTTCTGCTTGATTGCTATTGCCAGTCTCTTCTTTTGCTCTCTGGAAAGGTTTTTAGATTCTTTAATGCCAAGGAGCGCCTTTCTGTATTTTTCTCGCTCCTCTGGAGTTAGACTTGATAGAGTATCTTTGTCCAGATCCTCCATTTCAAGATCTATGCCGCTCTTCATCTGAATTCCAACGGCTGAAAGAATAGGGTTCAGGTTTTTTATGAATATGAATAGAAAAACACCTATAAGAACAACTGCTGTTATAGCCCTTATCAACATCCTCTTTCGTTTGGCTGATTCAGATAGACCTGCCCGCATAATGAAAACCCGTGTGTTTTCTTTTGGGGCATCAGTATCCTCTGTAGCAGGAATTTTAGACCAGTCAACCTCTTCGGTTGAAGGCCCGGAATGAGTATCCTCAACGGGCTTATTAAAAAAATCATCCTGAGCATGAGGTTCTAATGTGTTTTCACCTGTGGTATTTGCTTTTTCAATATTCTCTTTCTCTTCTCTCTGTTTTTCAGATTTGTATTTTTTATCAAGTTCATCCAGCCCAAGAGAAGAGATTGCGTTATTATCTTTCTCTGCCTTTTCCTGTTCAGCCCCGAAGAATTTAGCAAATTCTTTACAGGTACTTGCCTTCATCCAGTCCATCATACCGTCTTTCCAGACGAATGTCCTGGGCGTAATTACATTGTTATCCACAAGCTCCTTGATCTCTCCTTCCGTAAATGGACCCTTCTGTTGTCCTCCTCTTGAATAATACCATATGGCCTCTTCTTCAGTAGAGACATTGTCTTTTGATACTTCTATTTTTTCACTGTCCTTATCCTCATCGGCTGTTTTTTCTATCTTTGATCTTTCTTTTATTTTTTCTGGTGCTGATATACCTTCTTTCTGCTTTTTCTCTTCTGTTTTTACCTTTTTTTCAACATCTTTTATTACTTGTTCATTTACCTTTTTTGGTTTTTCGGCTAACCTCTTATTTGAAGATAGGTCTTGCACAGATTTCTTCTTTTTCTCTTCTGATTTTATAGGCTCTTTCTTAGTTGAATCTACTGAAGGGCTAACCTGTCTTGAAACTTTTTCGGAAGGTGATGGTTTATCTGGTTTTACCACTATCTTTGAGCCGCACTTTTTGCATGTAAGAGCAATCGTCTTACCTGCAAATTTCTCATCAGGTAGTGAATATTTTGTGTTACAATTGTTGCAGGAAAATTTCATAAAACTTATAGGAGTTTGATAAGATATTCTTTTATTTTTGTCCTCGTCTCTTCGTCAGGAGCGACATTGAGAGCCCTCTCCCATGTCTCTACCGCCTTATTCCTGAATCCTTTTTGCTGGTACATTATTGCAAGTGATTTCAACGCCGGTAGAAAATCGGGTTTGAGGTCTATTGTCTTTTCAAGTTCTGATATTGCCAGATAATCCTCTTTTTTACTCAGGTAGCAGAGCGCAAGTCCATAATGAAGGCGATAGTAGAAATTATCCTTCTCAATCCCTTTCTTAAATTGGTATAAAGCACCATCAATATCACCTTCCTTAAATAGTCTTGCACCACTATTGTAAAGATTTTTAACATCAATCGAGAGTTCTTCTGTCGTAGTACCTCTCTTAGGGGATGCATTTCTGAGCAGAGCCTTTATTTTGTTTATCAGCATATCTATTCTAAATGGCTTTTCTATATAGTCGTCGGCGCCATGAGTCTTCTTGATATCCTCCATAAATCGCCATCCGGTATATACCGCACTCACAATCATCACTGGGATTTCTTTTAGTTTGCTATCTGATTTAAGAGATTTACAGATGTCGAATCCGTGCATCCCGGGTAGCATTGCATCCAGGATAATAAGGTCAGGAAGGATTTTTGGAATTGCCCTGAATGCCTCATCGCCTCTTGCATATTCTACTGAGTCAAATCCCTCAGAAATAACAATCTTCTTAAGTAAGGTTCTTATCTCCGGTTCGTCATCCACAATACATATTAAGGGTTTTTGTCTATCACTATGATCAATACCAATACCTCTCCCTCTTGTAATATTCTCAATATCTTCCTGAATGGAGACTACCCTGAAGTCTTCATCTTTTGAAAAATCAGGTTCTATATTAAGCTCTGCCACGCAGATCTCTAAATGCTCCTCCTTTACTGTATTTGCGGGAATATCTTTTCCTTTAAAGAAACCGTCGCGACTTATTTTGTATAATCTGTAAGCCTCTTCTATTGTTATTGAGAGCATAAATTCAAGAGCGATATGTGGTAGAATCTTTTTGCCTGAGACAAATTCAAGTTCAGAGATGATCTGCATGTTTTCTGGATCTCTCATCGCTACTATAATCTTGTCTCCACTCACAGTCAGCGGTAGGATTTGACTCTGTCTGGCAACATTATATGGAATTGATACAAGGTTGGCAATTTTGATCTGAGACTTCCCTAAAACTATTGATGGAATGCCATATTGATAGCTGAGTGCCCTTGCAAGCACCTCTTCAGATAATGCCCCCATTTTTAATATCTGTGAACAGATTCTCAGGTTGTCATTTTTTTGCCTTGAGAGCGCATTTATAACGATGGTCTCATCTATCATGTATTTTTCAATCAAAATTTTTCCAACAGGCTCTCTTCTTCTCATTCTTACACCTTGAAGCATTCCCTTTATCATTATTATTTATTAGGTTCAACAAAAATTTTTTGCCTTATTCCCGCAAAGTCTAATATTTACACTTTTATATAGTGTCAGTTATTTTATTAATACAAATTATTTTTTTCTGCCGCATTATTTGGATAAACTGTAGCAGTGAATTGGGTTGGTTTCAAAGATCTATTATTTAAAACAATAGTTTTTGGATTTTTTTATTTCTAAAAAACAGAGTAAGCTCACATCTGTCCAAAATAAAATTTTCAAAGAATCCTTTGAAATTAATTTTTCATTTAGTCTTTAACTGATCAATAAACAATCTGTTAGCATTATTGAGGATTAATAAATTTACATACAAGGATTTATGACATTGAAAAAATAAACTTACTTATGAGATCTTGCTTATTATGCCCTATGTGAAATAGCTTTCTATGATAAAATTGGACAGCATTTTCAAGATTAAACAAAATGAACCTCTAATAATCAAAAACCTACCTCTCATAACGCAAGGATTAGACATAAACTACATGGAAACTTGAAAACAACCGGGGAACCGGGAAAATTGGAAAAATTGGGAAAAATTGAAAAATTGTAACTGGCACTTATTTCTGACAATCGGCAGTCTGTTTTAGTTTTATGTAATGATATCAAATAGTTAAAATATTATTAAGCATCAACACTTAATAGAAAAGTAACTGGCACTTTTCGGTATTATTATTCTATCGAAACCTCTTGTCGGACAAAAAATAATAAGCTTAGATAACTATATTTTTACAATATATTGCATATATGGCAATATATGGCAATAGATTTGCAAATTGTGCCTGGCACTAGTATTCGGTAATTGGCGGTGGATATTCTATTTATACAATAATATCAATAAGTTATGGAAAACAAGGCATCACGAAGAACCAGACAAAGTAACTGGCACGATTATGTAGGTCTGAAACAACTTTACCTTCCTCGTTGATAATACACAGAGATGTGTAATTCTTATGATGGTCTAAACAGATTTAAAGCATTTTATACTTCAATGTCTGTAGGTTTAAATACCATTCATATTACACATATTCCAGAAATTGTATTCTAATTTTTTTCATCTTAAGTTTATTATTCTGGACATCGGTAGAGTCAGTGAGATTTTTAGAATTAATCAATTTGTATTGCTTCAGAAAGGATATTTATGGGGTTGAGGTATTGATGAAAAATCCATCAGGCTGGGAGACACAGTAAACTACTGATTTTTTTTCTCAATAATGAATTTATGTAGAAGTGAGACCACACCTTTTACCTGAGAGGATGGAATAATTGCCGAAATTCTAAAAGAGGAGGTTGAAATCCCTATGAGTTCGATGTTGTTGGTTCTAAGAATATCCAGAATGTCTCTTACATTTGTGTAATCCTGATTTATGCCATCACCTATGAGAGAGACTGTCCCTGCATCCTCTCTTATAATTGCTGTTTTCCCAAATCTGTTTTCGATTAATCTCTTGAAGTTGTCAAAGTCATGGATGTTCTCAATTGAGAAGGCGAGACTTAAGAAATATCCATCCCTGTCATTTTCAAATCTTATCTGTTTACCAAGTATCCTGTAGGCATCAAGTATCTCAAACACCCCTTGAACCTGCTCATATCTATCAAATCTATTCTGAAGCATTATAATCTTCTCTTCATAGGTAACACCAAGTATCACCCCTTTTTTCTGAGATAAAAATTTGTCAATCAGAGTTCCATTTGAATCAGAGAAGGTGGACCGGCAATATATTGCAATTCCTTTCTTCTTTGCAAACTCCACTGCCTGGCTGTTGAGAACCTTTGCACCTGCCTCAGCATACTCCTGCATGGATTGATAAGATATATGATCTATCTTTTCAACATTCTCCACAATCCTGGGATCTGCAGTATATACTCCGTCCACATCACTGAAGATCTCACAGTATTCTGCATCCAGTGCGGCTGCCAGGGCAACTGCGGTTGTATCTGATCCACCCCTTCCCAGAGTTGTAATCTCCTTTTTGTATGATACACCCTGATATCCTGCCACAATAACTATCTTCCCACGCTCAAGCTCATCTATTATTCTAAAAGGCCTTATCTCAATGATTCTGGCGTTGTTGTGGTTATCATTTGTTATTATGCCCGACTGTGATCCTGTAAGAGATATTGATTCATAACCGAGTCGTTCAATCGCCATAGAAAGAAGTGACATACTTATTCTCTCTCCAACAGAGAGGAGCATATCCATTTCTCTTCTGTGTGGGTTGGGATTGATACTCTTTGCAAGCTGTATAAGATTGTCGGTTGTATCTCCCATAGCAGAGACCACCACTACTACATTGTACCCGCGCTTTCTGGTTGCTACAACTTTCTCTGCGACCATCATAATCTTCTCAGGTGATGAGACTGAACTGCCACCAAATTTCTGAACTACTACTTTCATTTTTCTATTCTCCAGGAAGTCCCTTCAGGGGTGTCCATAATGTTTATTTTCATCTCAAGAAGTCTCTTCCTTATTTCATCAGCCTTTGCAAAATCCTTCTCTTTCCTTGCCGCGGCTCTCTCCTCAATAAGTCTGTTTACCTGATCTATATCAATACCGAGCCTTTTTGCCTTTTTAATGGTAATGTCATAAAGTGCTTTATCAGGGTTTTTATCCATAATCCCGAGGATGCTGCCAGCAAGAGCAAGTTTGTCTCTCAAATAGTAGAGTGTAGATCTCTAAATAACCATTAAAAATAAAAAAAAATTTAGTAGAAATTCATTGGCAAATCTCAGAAGGTTTGAAATATTTGCAATTGCCTTTGCAGTGTTAAAGTCGTCTTCCATTGCCTCATCCAATTCTTTGATGTTTTGGTCAATCTCCTCTTTTGATACTATGTCCTTCAAAGGTCCGTTGAAATTTCCGATGGATTTATTTATCTCCTTAAGTGTGAAATAGTAATATTCTACCCTTCCTTCTGCCTCGGCGATAGCATCAGTTGAGTAATTAATGGGGCTGCGATAGTGTGTCCCAAGCATAAAATATCTTAATGCCTCGGGGAAATATTTTTCACATACCTCCCTTATCGTAAAGAAGTTGCCCAGTGATTTGCTCATCTTCTCTTCATTGATATTTACAAAGCCGTTGTGCAACCAGTAGTTTACAAATTTTACTCTGTTGGCTGCCTCTGATTGAGCAATCTCATTTTCGTGATGGGGGAATATAAGGTCTTTTCCTCCTCCATGAATATCGAATGTGTTTCCAAGATATTTCGTACTCATAGCCGAACATTCTATATGCCAGCCAGGTCTTCCTTTTCCCCACGGCGAATCCCACGCTGGCTCTCCCGGTTTACTTTCTTTCCAGAGGGCAAAATCCATAGGGTGTCTTTTCTGCTCATTGATCTCAACTCTGGCACCCGCCTTCATATCATCAATCTTTCTGCCTGATAATTTACCATAAGAGGGGAAGGCATCTATTGAAAAATATACATCTCCACCTGAGATATATGCATAACCGTTGTCAATAATTTTCTGTATAAGATTGATAATATCAGGTATATGCTCGGTTACTCTCGGTTCAATGTCAGCCTTTGCAACATTTAATGCCTCCATATCAGTATAAAATTCACGAATATACTTTTCTGTGATCTCTTCTGTCTTTACCCCAAGTTCATTTGCCCTCTTGATTATCTTGTCATCTACATCTGTAAAGTTTCTTACATATTTTACCTTAAAATTCTTATATTTCAGATATCTGATTATCACATCAAATGCAATATATGCCCGTGCATGTCCAATATGACACATATCATAAACTGTAACTCCACAGACATAAATCTTTATCACTCCCGGGTCAATCGGTGTAAATTCCTCTTTTCTGGCAGAGATCGTATTAAACATCTTGATCGGCATATAATCTCCTTTTTATAATAATTTCAAAATAGCTTCCACTCTTCTATTTACTTCATTATATCCTAGTATCTTTACAATGTCCTTTATCGCAGGACCCTTATCTCTCCCCGTGAGAGCTATTCTCGGGATCATAAAAACAATTATCGGTTTTATGCCTCTATTTTCAATGAATTTTCTAAGAGGTTCCTCAGTGAAATTACCATCTTCAGATATTGAGCCAATAAAGGTATGCAGTATCTCAGTAGTAATCATCTGTCCTGGATATTGTTTGTATGCCTTTATTTTGTTTACAAACTCCTCAGGCTTGAATCCTTCTGAAAAAAAATAATCAGATGCCTCTTCCAGTTCGGAGAGGGTAAAGATCTCTTCCTTAAATACTCTTACAAATTCATCGCTTATCAGATCTGATCTTCTATTGAGCCTATCTATGAAAAACCCTTTTAATTCATCCGGGCAAGTTATTCTAATAGTCTCACGATTTATAAATTTTAGCCTCTGTATATCAAATATCGCAGGAGATGAACTGACCCTTTCAAGATCAAAGAGTTCTGTCATTTCCGAAAGTGATAAGACCTTTTTGTCTGTATTCGGTGCATATCCTAAAAGATAGAGATAATTCAGGAGGGCAATCGGGAGATATCCCTGTGCCCTGAATTCTGCAACAGATGTTGCTCCATCTCTCTTCGAAAGAGGTTTTTTGCCTTTTCCAAATATAAGTGGAAGATGTGCATATTCAGGAATATCTGCGCCAAATGTTTTTAATAACGCAATCTGTCTTGGGGTCTGATCAAGGAGATCCTCTCCTCTAATTACACTGGTTATACCCATCAGCATATCATCAATTGTACAGGCAAAATTATATGCAGGTACCCCATCAGCCCTTATCAGAATAGGATCCCCCATAATCTTTGGATTAAACGTTACTTTTTTTCTTATAATATCGTTAAATTCAATTGGCTCAAATTGTGAAAATCTAAATCTATATGTATATTTTTTACCCTCTGAGATCAGCCTTTCTCTCTCCTTTTCACTCAGATTTCCACATCTACCATCATACACTGGAGGTCTTCCCGATTTGAGTGCTATTTTTCTCCTTTCCTCCAATTCCTCCGGGGTACAGAAACATTCATATACCAGATTTTTTCCCCTTAACCTATTTAGGTACTCTTTGTAAATATTCATTCTTTCCGACTGTTTGAATGGTCCCTCATCCCATAAAAGCCCCATCCATTTCATATCGTCTATTATGGCATCAGAGAATTCAGGTCTACTTCTCTCTGTGTCTGTATCTTCCAGTCTTAGTATAAATTTGCCTCCATTCTTTTTTGCATATAGATATGCAAATAGGGCTGTGCGGGCATTACCGATATGTAGTTCACCTGTGGGGCTTGGTGCAAAGCGTGTCCTGACTGATTTCATATAGAATCTTCTCTCTTTCTTTTTGAAAATATAATTATATTCCTGATGTTGTAAATCAGGACGGCAACAAGGATCAGATATATAATAAGTGTAAGAAGATCTCCATAAGGTCGTTCTCCAACTATTATAACTCCCCCTTCTTGATCAAACTTTCTGTTGAGTCTTTTTGTAAAAAATTCCTTTGCCTGAGCAAGTTCTCTCTGATTAAAATACTTTTTGAACTTTATAAATCTCCCCGTGCGTGGACCTGTATCAAGACCTTCCTCTTTTCTACTGCGATTCAATTCTACGGGCTCTTTAATAAGGATATTTGAATTACCCATAAACATATAGTAGTTGTATGTTCTGGTGAAGAAGAAATAGACATAACTATCGCCTTTGAGCATCCTGGGGTCTGGAATTCCGTTTATTGATACATAACTATTATGTTTCAGTCTGTCTGTACCTACTTTCTCTGCATCTCCAAGCATAACTGGTTGAGGACTGGATAGAAAGAAGATGGCATCTTCGATATAGTAATACATCAAACCAATGCTCAAACCGATCATTATAACTGATATATAAATGGGTCTTGCTCTCTTGTCTTCTCTCTGTTCTTCCATAAATCCATGCTCCCTTCCATGGATGCATAGTTTTAATATAACAAAAAATCTCCAAATTCAAATTATAAGAAGTAAACATAAAAAAGCCCCGAACTTGCCGGGGCTTTTGGTATAGAATACGATATTATTTTTTTAGAAGCTGACACCCAGCTGCAGAAGGGCAGTCTGCAGATTAATATCTGTTGCCTTTCCATCTTTATTTAGATACTGCATCGCCTTTACAGGGAGGATCTTCTCGTATGATAGAGTCAGCTTTGCAAATTCGGAGAAGTAGTAATTAATACCTGCTGTGATGGAGGAGAATTCATCATCGTCTATAGAATCATTTGGCTCGATATATCCATATCTAACGACAGGTGCAAGTTTTAATCCAGTGAATCTATATCCGAGCATAGCATAAGTTCCGTATGAGAAGTGAGGATCAAATTTGATCTTCCCGTTTGCCACATCGATTGTTTTATATTCATCCTGTCCAAAAATAATTTCTGATGCAAAAATAATGTTGTTATAATTACTTTCAAGATCAATTCCACCTCTCCAGAATCTTCTGTTCGCATCAAAGTCATCGTAAGCATCTCTTAGTCCATAGTAACCAGAGATTCCAGCAGAGAACAGTTTGTGACTATAACCTATTCTACCTACAAGATCCTTAAACTTATTCCCATAATCCCTGTCCTTTGAGATATCAACTCTATTCTCTTCACTCCTGTACATGCCTGCACCATTTACAATACCGACCTTATAATTGAAGCCATGAAAATCGCCATATGCATACATTCCTACATCCCTCAAATGAGGGAAGAAGCCGAGCTGTTTGCCATAATATTTATGTCCTGTTCCTACGGCAAGAGAATAACTAACCAGCTCAAGGTCGTATGGTGACCTCATAATCTCGTATCCGAATGGAATGGTAAACTGCCCGAATCTCAGAGTTATATAGTCGTGCAATTTTATATTTAGAAAAAGGTCCATCATCTGAAGCAAATTATATGTATATACATCGTTCTTATTGGTGGTGCTCGTTACATTGTTCTGATAAGCCATAAAATCAATCTGTCCGAAGAATGAGACTATATTTGAGAGTTCTACATTCGTCTTGAGCCTTGCCCTTGCCAGAGCAAATCTGGAATCTGATTGTGCCAGATAGTATGTATTTCCATCTGCATCCTTCATCGCGACACCATTATCCTTATACAGATACCACATCTGTGCAAAGCCGTGTACATCGATATCTGCCGCAAATGAGATTGAGGCTGCAAACATCAATACAATTAATAATACAAATTTTTTCATAACTAATACCTCCTTAATGAATAAATGGTAATGCGTCTTATATACTTTTCATAAAAATTGTCAATATTTTTGGTTGAAATAGGTTCTTTTATTAAGTTGATAACATTTTATAAATTGGATAAAAAAGCATTTTACAACTTTTTTCACCTGTGTGTATCAATCTTAAAATTTAAAGATATCTTTTCAATGGCTTCGGAAGGGGAAGTAGATTTTGTAGTAGAAATTTCTTCTTTTGGCAAGCCGAACTCTCCAATCTCCACGAACCCTAAAAATTCTATAACCCGTTAACCATTAATTATGGACTATTGACTATGTACTGTTGACTGTAGACTACAGACTATGTAAAAATTTTGTTTGCAGACTATTTTCAGATCCG
>JBBISZ010000037.1:0-13557 GCA_037441045.1 Deltaproteobacteria bacterium
AGAATGTGACATTTCAAAGTAGTAATAAAGTGTGACATGACATGTAGTAATAACAGCATAACTGTACTGTAATTTTATGTTTGACTTTATATTTCTGGCTTTGCTACGGTTAAAAGATAAGTTTACAGTCAAAGGCAGGGTTTTGCAAAGTCCCTATTAGACAAGTGCCAGTTACTTTTCTGTCCCCTACTTTGTTTAACTATTTGATATTATTGATAAAAACAATAACTTGCGACCAGGTTATTATATTTATTACACCATATAAGTGGCAGGTATAATAAATAGATAGCCTGATAGCGGTCAAAAAAGTAAAAGTATCAGTATATATAGTTTCAGTATAGGTAACTCTATTATAATGAGCACCTCATAGCTATTAGAAGTCATATTAAAATATTTATAAGGTTCTAATTTGGCGTTTTCTGTTTAGTTTGGCATAAAAGTGCCAGTTACCTCTATCTTAACTTATTTTTATAACCCTTTTATATTTTTGTTAAAAATAAAAAATTCCTGCCGGTTTTATATTCTAAGTGCCAGTTACTTTTCTTCTTTCACAAATATGAGGTGCCAGTTAGAATTATTGGTTTTATGTTGACAGATCTACTGGTTTTGAGCACCTATCCTCACTTTTAGCTATTATAGCTTGTTTATTATTTACTGTTATATACTGTTCATTTGGTCAAAAGCTTCAAATGCTTGCATTAGTCATTTACTACCTACGATATGGTGGTGTGTAGAGTATTGTAATTATTAATAATGGAAGTAAAAGTTAAAACATAAAGTATCTGGCACTCTTATTATGGCACTCTTATTAATTATATATCAATGGATGGTCAACAGGAAGTTCTGCTACTTCTGTCATTCATCTGTTACCTTCCTTTTCTGTATCAAGTTGCTAAAAGTTTTAATAGCATAAAATATGGAATTAACAATAATCGTGCCGGGTACAATTTTTCTGATTTTTCTAATACAGGATTAAGGCTATTCGGCTTATATATTTGTTTAATGAAGGTTTGACATAATTATGAAGGTAATAGTCGAATTATGAAGTATTTATGAGAAGTTTTTCCAGAAAATGCAATGTTTGTCTAATTGGTAGTGTAGATAGTTTAGAATCTCCCTTAAGTAAATTTGAAGATTTTAGACTGGTTTGCCAAGTTATACAAGTTATGTTAGTTATATAATAAGAAATTTTTATATGCGATGCAAAGAAAAGATAATTTTAATAGTAAACAGCACATTTTCTTGAAATAAAAGGACGATTCTTATATACTGCACCTATTCTGGAGGTTTTATGAATAAGTTCGCATTTTATGTCTTATTTTCTATTTTGATTTGGAAAGTATCTTTTGCCAATGATGCCGAGGTTCTGCCTGAGGGAGTTTTTAAGATCGGTCAACAGGTCGGATATGACTGGTCAACAGATAATTTTAAGACTGTTTTTGGTACAGGCACTTACCCAACCACCTACTGGTATAATATAACTGTAAAACTATCAGATATCGCACCTGATATGGCAAAGACAGCGAAATGCAGAGATGAAAAGGGGAATCTATCCGAATGTATTCTGGGGACAACCCATTTTGATTTGTGGCAGGCGGCGCTAAAGTTCAATTCCAGTATAATGTATGGAGTAACTGATAAGTTATCAGCAGGAGTGATTATCCCATATCATTATGGAATGAGCAGCGCAAATCTGAAGATTACAAACAGCAATATGCGAATAAATTATGAATCAAACGGTAAGGTAAATAAACTTATTCCTATTGTCCCCTATGAGTTTGAAAATGCTCCTCAGGGTTCGCATCCTATAAATCCTGATGATGTTGAGGTGATTCTTTCTGATCCAGCCTTCGGTTTTGAATATGAATCACCCCTTTCACCACACAATGGCTGGTATCTTGGAGATATAATATTCGGTATGAGATATCTATTTCATGAAACTCCATGGATGAAGAACTCATATACATTCTTTCTGATAACTCCAACGGGGATGGAAGATCCACCTGATTGGCTCTTCTCTCCTGCCTCCGGAGATGGCCAGTTTGATATGGGATTCTGGTTTAATAATGACTTTTTACTGTCAAAAAAATGGAATCTCTGGTTGAACTTTTCGACGGGCTATACCTCGCAACTGCCTCAGACAAAGAAATTCAGAGTGCCGAGCGTTTCACGAAATATCCCCAATACACCTGAGGAGTATGACCCTGAGAACAAAGGTGAAAATTTTATGCCTATCGGGAATAGGTCTCATAGTCTTATAGAACTCAGACGCGATATCGGCGATAATGTAGATCTTTATCTCGGTTTCAGGTTTAATATTACTGAGACGCTTATCTTCAATCAGGAATTTTACTACTATTATAAATGGAGGGATCAGTTTGAGGTAACCTATCAACCCATGGCGTGCGAACTGGTTTCAGAACTTGAGCACAAAACTTACAATATTCCTTATTGCAATGAAAAAGGTGCGGATTATTCCCTTGTAAATATTCAAACACACGCTCTTTCACAGTTTACCGATAGGGAGGAGCTTGTGTCTACATCAATACTTTCATTCTCCACATTACCTCTTCTTATGAAGGGTAAATTTCCGATACCGCTTATGCTTTCTGTCGGCTATAAGAGGTCGCTTGCAGGTAAGAATATTGAGCAGTCCAATTCAGTCTTTATGAATCTTGATCTGTTTGGGTCTGTATATATGTTTTCTGATGATGCTGAGAAGAAGGTGAGCAGCAACCAGACAGCATTCTCCACAGTGCCGTCAGTTCCGAGGTAAGTATGGCTGATGTAAAGATAGTCGTTATCGGTGCTGGCTCTACATATACACCTGAATTGATAGACGGGCTTATTGAAAAGAATAGAAACATACGAATCAAAGAAGTCGCCTTTTATGATACTGATAAAAAAAGATTGAAAATCCTTTAAGACTTTTCCGTAACGATGATCCGTGCATCCGGGGAGAACCTCCAGATAAAAAAGTATGATAGGTTGAGTGCAGCGGTAGATGGTGCTGATTTTATTATAAATCAGGTGAGAGTTGGTCTGCAGCAGGGTAGAATATTTGACGAAAGACTCGGATTATCTCTCGGAATAATCGGGCAGGAGACTACCGGCGTGGGTGGCTTTTCAAAGGCTATGAGGACAATTCCTGTTGTACTTGAACATTGCAAAATATATAAGAGATTTGCAAGAAAGGCATTTTTGATAAATTTTACCAATCCGTCCGGTATCATCACAGAAGCAGTATTGCGAAATACTGATATGAAATGTATAGGGCTTTGCAACATCCCGATAAATCTAAAAATGGATATAGCTCATTATTTAAAACTACCGCCAGAAGGGGTGCAACTTGATTATATTGGACTGAATCATTTAGGTTGGGTGAGGGCTATCTGGCTTATGGGGAGGATGTTAAGACTTGATAACATAGATAGGACTGTCTCCGATTTTTCTCCTCAGAATATTCCTGATATGGATTATCCCTCAAAGATGCTTAAGGCTATTGGCTCATTCCCTGGATATTATTTACGGTATTTTTATCTCAATAGAGATATGTTAGAGAAGCAGAAAAAGGCAAAAAAGACGAGAGGTGAAAAAGTATTTGAAATTGAAAAGAGGCTTTTTAAGATTTATTCTAACAAAAATAACAACCAGAAGCCTTCTCTACTCTCAAAAAGGGGTGGTGCATACTACTCAAAGGTTGCAACCTCTATTATAGATTCTATTGTAAATGATAGACGGGACATCCATATAGTCAATGTTCAGAATGATGGAAGGGTAAAGGGCTTTGAGCCTCATGAGGTAATGGAGATGCCAGCAAAGATTGGTAGATCAGGGGCTGAGCCTATTAAAACAGATATTGATAATATCCATATGTTCTCTCTTATGAGGATGATCAAAGGGTATGAGAGATTGACAATTGAGGCGGCTGTTGAAAAGAGTTATAATAAGGCTATTCTTGCTCTGATGACAAATCCTCTTGTGCTTGATGCAAAAATTGCAATAAAGGCAGTAGATATGATTAATAAAAGATATAAATTAGGACTTAAATAGGGAGGTTATTTATGAATCTTGCTATTAATGGTGGAAAACCTGTCAGAGATAGACCATTTCCGAAGTGGCCACCGTATGATAAGAGTGAGGAGAAATTTTTACTGGACGCCTTTTATTCGCACAACTGGGGAGGTTTTCCTTCTCCAAATAAGTATGCCAGGCTCTTTGCAGAGAAATTCGCAACTTATCATGGGGCAAAATACGGAATATGTGCTGCCAACGGGACTGTAACACTGGAGGTAGCCTTAAGAGCCGCAGGTGTGAGTGCCGGCGATGAGGTTATTGTCCCTGCTCTTACCTGGACTGCCACTGCACTTGCTGCGGTATATATCAATGCAGTTCCTGTCTTCACAGATATTGATCCAGAGACCTACTGTATTGACCCCGATGATATTGAAAGGAAGATCACAAAAAGGACAAAGGCGATTATTCCTGTACATCTTGGTTCCAATATAGCAGATATGGACAGGATTATGAAGATTGCAAAAAAGCACAGATTGATCGTCATAGAAGACTGTGCACATGCTCACGGCGGATTCTATGGCGGAAAGGGTGTCGGTTCAATTGGTGACTTCGGTTCGTTTAGTTTTCAGACCTCAAAATTGATGACATCAGGAGAGGGCGGTATTATCCTTACTTCCAATAAAGAGTTTGCAGAGCGCTGTCATTCACTTGTTAACTGTGGTAGAAAGGAAAAGGGTTACGATTCATTCAAAGGTTATATGACGGGATGGAATTACAGGATTTCTGATCTGCAGGCGGCATTACTTCTTGGACAGTTCACAAGGCTCAAGAAAGAGACTGTTCATCGTGAAAAGATGGGAAATTATCTCTCTTCAAAACTCTCAGGAATCCCCGGGATTCTTCTGCTGAAAAGGGATAAAAAGATTACAAGACTTCCAATGTATGAGTATCTGTTCAGATTTGTAGAGGATGACTGGTATGGAGTAACTAGAGATGCGTTTGTCTCAGCGCTCAATGCTGAGGGGATACCAGCAGAGGGAGATTTTTATATTCCACTTTATCAAAACCCACTTGTATATGTAAGTGCAAAGGATTATCCGATGATAAAACCAGTATATGGCGAAAATATACTCAACTCCATTAAATTTGTCTGTCCTGTGGCAGAGCATGTGGCATATCATGAATCTGTATGGTTGCATGCCTCTCTTTTTATGGGGACAAAAGAGGATGTGGATGATATTGTCAGGGCTATCGAAAAGATAAGAGAAAACATTGATGAACTCAGGATTTCAAAAAATATTAAACTAAAGAGCAGATGGAGAAAAAAATGAGAAGATTCCTGTATTTGTTTTCAATTTTATTTGTTATTAAAATGGCGCATAGCACAGTACTTCAATATCTTGAACTTGAGGATATTGCCCTTCGTTCAGAGGCAATAATAAGAGGTGTTGTGAAGGAGGTTTCGTCCAGATATAACGAAGAGAGGACAAAGATTTTTACATATTCAGTTATTGAAATCAGAGAGACTTTTAAGGGTAAGACACCTCCTGTTGTTACTGTCAGGACATACGGTGGCAGGGTGGGAGATATAAGTATGAAGGTGCCGGGAATGCCAGAATTTAAGAAGAATGAAGAGGTGTTTCTGTTTTTAAAAAAGAATGATGAGTACTGGCATGTAACAGGGATGATACAGGGCAAGTTCAGTATCTTAAAGGATGAAAAAAATGAAGAGTATATGGTAAATGAATTTAAAGATATTACATTTAAGAAGATAAATGAGAACAATAAGCTTGAGGATCTAAACACAGCAAATATTCCTTCAAAAATCCACTATGTTGATTTTGTGAAGAAGTTAAAAGTGATAATAGAAAATCAGAAAGGTCAGAACAAATAAGGCTTATAAGTCATTAAGACATATATCATCCATTATATTTTTTACCTGAAATGCCAGCCATCTTTTGTCTTTTGAGTTGTCCACTACATAGTCTGAATGTATGATTTTATAGTATTCACTCATCTGGAATTTTACGCGTTTTATCGCTTCATTTAAGTCTATCTTTCTCAGTTTTACCAGTCGGTCTATCCTTACCTTCTCATCAGAAAAGACAGTGATTATTTTATCAAAAATCCGATTTAAATTGTGTTCAAAAATAATGGCTGATTCTATTAATATATATTTCCTGTCAGTTTCATTTATTATTTTCTGAATATCCTGAAAGACCCTTGGATGTATCTTTGTCTCCAGTTCCTTCATAAAATCTCCATCTTCGAATGCAATCTTTCCAAGACATTCAATGTCAATCTCTCCATCCATATCAAGGATATCATCACCAAATTTATATAGCAGTTCTTCTCTTATATCCAGATCGGCAATTAGATGACGCTTTGCCAGACTATCAGAATCAATGACATGGAAAATATTTTTATCAAAAATTGATGTTACAGTTGATTTGCCACTTGCGATATTCCCTGTAATCCCGATAAGTATTTTATTATTCTTATCTAACATATTTGTTGAGTCCCAGAAATGCCACAATTTTATATTTGTCAGGTATTTTCATCTCATTCTTTATCCTCTCTCCATCAATATCAAAGATTATATCTGTATGAATACCAAGTTCAATCCCTTCAAGCAGTATATGCGTAATTGAGATTGGTACATCCATCATATAGAAAGGTTGTTCTCTTCTTGTATGTTTTATAATAAATGGTGCAGCGAGGGCGACAATTATACAGGCGTATTTATTGTTGATGTTTCCAGCACATCTGAGAGCCAGCTCCTTCTTTTGCTGATCTCTCAATACAAGGAATCTCCATATTTGAGAGTTGTCCGCACTTGGGGCAATTCTTGCCGCTTTTATAAGTGTCTGAATCTCCTCATTGCTTATCTCGATATTAGAATCTGTTTTAAGTCCGTTGTACTTATTCAGGATATCATTTATAATTGAATTCATCTTATAATTATTCCTCAACTATTTTATCAATAAAATATAGTTCCTCGACAGATCTTCTTTTCCCGGACACAATTCTATTTGCCCAGAAATCATAATCTGTAAATCCTGAACCTTCGGGTGGATATCCTAAGGTAGAAATGGCAATTATCTCCTGATTGTCTGAAAGATTTAGAGTTTTCTCTATCTCCCTTGAATTTATTCCAGCCATCCAGCATGTAGCGAGCCCGAGTTCTGTTGATCGCAATATCGCAATCTGCATGGACATAGAGGTCTCTGCAATTCTAATGAGTCTTTCCCTTTCATCAGATAGATTCCGGGTATCAATAATTGCCAGGATTATTGCAGATGCATCTGTCCGTCTGAGCCATGGATTAATTTTTCCTATTATCCCCGAGGTTGCTGCTTCTATAACCTTTTCAAATATCTGCCTGTCTGAAATGATCTCAATTTTTGAATGAGAAAATCCCATCTTTTTCTGGAATAATAAGACGGAGCATTTTATGGCATCAAATATATCATTATTCAATTCACCCTTTTTGTATTTTCTAAACGAGCGTCTTTTTATAAATATTTTCTGTAGTTCTGAAGGATTATTGAAGAGTGGGTTACGGCTGTCATTCTTTGAAAAATAATTCATACACTAAAGTATATACGATATCTGCAAAAAAGTGAAGGCTATATTATTATTTTTCCTTGCTTTTGTCTCAAATTTGTAATACTCATATTTTTACAATGGAAAGAAGGGATAACAAAAGATACAACCTGATACTAAAGGCAGATATTCTGGTAGATGATATATCTTTTTCAGAGTATATAGAGGACATTTCAATAGGGGGCTGTTTTCTCTCTACCAATCAGGAGATTCCGATCTCAAAGAGATTGAAGATAACCCTGTCATTTCCATCCATTGTAGATAGCCTGTTGCTTGAGGGAATAGTAGTCTGGAAGAGATCACCTATGCCACGAAAAAATGTCCGTGGAGGTTATGGAATAAAATTTGATATTTCGCCACAGCTCAAGAAAAGGCTTGAGCAGTTTCTCCTGCCGATGGTGGAGGAGAGAGGCGGTCTTCCGCTCATAGGTAGACCTTTCAGGATAATTATTGCAGAGGACAATCCACATATTCTGGGAATGTATAAATACGGGATAAGTAGACTTGCAAAATATGAACTCCCATCTGAAAAGATGATTCTTATTTCTGAAGTTAAGGACGCAAGAGATGTAGATGAGGTGATTTTTAAGGAGGAGTTTGATCTCTTGATACTGGACTTTTATATACCTATGTTTTCAGGTGATGAGGTGATAAAACGTCTTAGAGCATCCGGAGTTGATAAACCGATACTTGTGATATCTGGAGGAGGAGAGGAGGGCAGGGAGAAGGCTATCTCAGCAGGTGCGGATATGTATCTTGAAAAACCAATTACCGTAAATGATCTCATCGCAAATATCAAAAAATTATTATTCATTGATTTTTTTAATAGAATATAATTATTTCGCTGTGCTATATAAAACTTTCTCAATTTTTTAGGTGAGCATTTGTATATCCTTACATTTTTGATTAAATAATAATGTCAACATATTAGACGCCTTAGACGCCAGCAATAATTATGGAAAATGGACTGTGGACTAATTATAGAACAAATAGTATAATCCAATTGACTAATTCTATTTATTGATTTATTAAAACTGTTATGAAAAGGGCTCTTATCCTACTGTTTGCAATTTTTATATTGCTTGGAAGTGCTATCTATATAAGGACTGAAATTCTAATTGGAAGTATAAAGACCGAGATACCTGTTGAGGGATTTACTCTACCTCGATATGAACTTGTAAGGGCAAGCTCAGCAGGATATTCGGAGTTGTTTGGAGATTTTTACTGGCTTAAGGCTATACAATATTTTGGAGACAGGGCAAATTATGTAACCGAAAGATTGAGACATCTCTACCCACTCGTTAACTTAATTACGGATATCTCACCGCTTTTTGAGTATGCCTATAGATTTGGAGGGGTTACGCTTTCGCTTCTTGATACAAATGGGGATGTATCAGAGAAGATTTTGATAAAAGGAGTGCAGAATAATAACGACAACTGGAAGATTCCATATCTACTGGGCTATGTGGAGTATTATGTACTCAATAATCCAAGACTCTCAGCAGTATATTATAATCTGGCAGGTCAGATAGCAATAAGAACAGGTGAGACAGAGATGAGATGGCTTTTAAATCTCTCAGAAAAACTCATGTATGATATTGAAAACACAGAAGTGATGATACCCGTTCTTGATAAGTTGTACCGGGAAGAGACGGACCCTGTAATAAAGGAGAAGTATTTTACGAAGTTCAGACAGGCGCTTCAGGCAAGGGATCTGAAATACCTTCAGATCAAGATAGATGAATTTAGAGAGAAGTTTGTTAGAACTCCTGAGAGACTTGAAGAACTAATAGAAAAGGATCTGATGACACTTATACCTGCAGAACCTTTTGGAAATGAGTATGGAATTGAGGATGGAAAAATTATTATTATTCAAAAATGACAAAAAATGTCAACACCCCCCTGCCGATTTACTATTTTTGTCATTTTATAAAAATAATGCTAATAAAATCAATAAGTTAGATCTGGAATACAGATTGATAATGATATATAAGGTTTTGTAGCTATAAACCGTTTTATTAACCTTTGCAAAGGAGGTAATTATGCTAAGGTTACTCAGAACAAAAAGGGGTTTTACCCTGATTGAGCTGATGATTGTGGTGGCGATCATCGGAATTCTCGCCGCGATTGCAATCCCGAACTTTATCAGATTCCAGGCGAGATCCAAACAGTCAGAGGCAAGGACCAACCTGAAGGCGGCATTTACAGCAGCCAAGTCCAAATTTGCTGAAACAAACTCATATGCTACATTGGTCTTCAATCTAACTGGTGCAGGAAAGATTCCGATGGGATTTTCTCCAGAGAAGAACAGAAGGTATCGGTATGCCTCAGGTTTTGCGGGTGATACAATAGCATGTGATGCGACCGGTGCACTCTGCACAGGTACCAACCTCTGTGGTGGTTGTACATATGCTGCTCAGGCTCCAACACAGTTCAACTTTGTATATGCTGCTTATGGCAACGTAGATGGTGAGCCCAAAGAGGATATGTGGAATATGGACCAGGCAAACCAGATCATCAATGCCAAGATCACCATCGGTGCAAATGGCCAACCAGGTGCACTTGCAGCTGACCCCAACCAGTGCAACGATGTAGACAACGACTAATTTTAAGCTAACTGATTTTGTATCAGAAGCCCGGATTTTCCGGGCTTTTTTATTTTTTATAAAGTGCCAGTTACCTTACTCTTAACTCTTTTTTTAACATTTTGATATTATTGGTAAAAATAAAGAATTTCTGCTGGTTTTCTATTCTGAGTGCCAGTTACTTTTCTTTTTTTATACAAAAGTTAACAAGAGGTAACTGACACTTTCGCAACTTTTATCTGGCAATTGCTACCTTCCTTTTCTAAATTGAGTTGTGTGAAATCTAATAGAATAAAACAGGAAATGCCCTGAACAGTGCCAGGTACTTTTTGAACTAATTTTTTATCTAACTTGCTGATATTATTGGAGAAATGTTGTATATATTACTCAGGGATGTAAAAATAAATGGTAATATATCCTATTACTAAATATAGTTTTTACTCAAATTTTTTAAAAAATTGATACGAGATAAAAATTTACTCATTAAAAATTATTTGAGATATTTGAGGTTTATTTTATTCTTTTTTTTCCGTATTAAGTTCTTTTATTATTCTTATTACATCAGCATCCTTTATATTGTTTGTCTCGTTCTGAGATATTATCTTTTTAGCCTGTTCTTTGTTGTCGGTATAGTAATAGTGCTTGATAAGGAGGCTTATTGCTTCCAACCTCTCTTTTTGATCAATTTTGCTGTTTTGTAATATACTATCAACTGCCTTTTGGAGTTGGTCTGTTTGTCCGAGCGTATAGAATATTCTAACAATATTGATATCATTTACTATTCCACGGATAGCTTTCATACATTTATCTAAATGTGCAAGAATTGTGGAATTCTCAGTTTGATAGAAGATGGTGGTTGTACTCTCAATATACTTTTTGAGTATCTGTAACAGATTTTCACACTTTTCATTTGAATAATTTTCTATATTTTGTGGGAATTGGGTCAAAAATGTATAATATGCAAGGAGATCCGGGTAGTTATTAATTACAAATATGTTATCCCTATCAAGTTCTTTGTCCATAATATACCCAAAGCCTGATCTCGCGATTAATTTCTGTCCTCTTATCTCATTGGATTTGATAAAATTCAGCAGAGTCTCTTTATCCATCTGTTTAATTCTGTCTTTGATGAGTGGTTTTAGAAACAATTTGCTATAATTATAGCCGACATTTGTCTCCGCGATTGAGAATATAATATTTGATGTTCTACCTACAAAAAATGCCTTTGGTGCCTCATATTCAATGATCGGGAATTTGTCTTCATTCACGATCAGATCTTCTTCTCCCTTTCCATAAAAGATTCTGAATTTCTTTTCAGATAAGAGATTCATTGATACAAATTTTTCTATAGTGTCTGGAATTCCAAGTTCGTTTGTATCTTTTATAGTTGATAAAAATTTTGGGTTGTTAAACTTTTCCAAAATCCTTTTTTCATTTAATTCTAGTGGTTTATCCGAACCTACAATCAAAAGATCCAGCTGTGCGGGTGCAAAGACATATGCGTATTCAAATACCCGTCCAAAGGTGTTGAACATTATGTTAAGGATTCTATCATTTGTTTCATAAGCCTGAAACCACTGGACGAACAGTCCATTCTCTTTGAGATGAGATTTTGCCTCTTCAAAATACTGCGTTGTAAAAAGGTTGGCGACACCTGCCATCCATGGGTTTGAGGGTTCTGAGATGATAATATCATATTTTTTCTGTGGATTGAGCCTCAGGTATTCGCGTCCATCTGCATTAATAATCTTGACCTTGTTGTTGTGAAGGACATCATAATTTTTCTCCTTAAAGAGATCTGCTGCCTCAATGACCTCTTTTGAGATCTCTGCGAGTTCTATATTTTTTATTTCATCATGAGTGCTAAGAACACCACCAGTCACTCCACTTCCCATACCGAGTAGAAAGACATCCTCGGGATTATTATGTAAAAGAACTCCAATGTGTCCACACCAGATCTGAGTGGGCATATCAAATCCTGTACTTGCATCAGGTTTTCCATTGATTCTCAATGAAAGTATCCCCTTCGGTGATCTGGTAACTGTTACGAGTGATCCTTTGCCTTCTTTGTAAAATACAAGTTTCTCAATCTCTTTGAGTTTCTTAAATTCTTCAAATGATTTTGCAAACCTGTTTCTTACTCTGTAATTTCCTCTCTGAATGTACTCTTTATCAATAAATTGGTAGTTTAGTAAAAATATTAATGTGGCTACAAATACAATTGATGGAATAATCCTGTAGATCTTCTTTGTGTTTGCTGCAAAAAAGAGTATAAGTGAAATTGCAAAGTTGAGCAGGATTCCCATCTTCATAGAGTTTTCCATCCCCACAAATGGCAAGAATATGAAGCCCGCTACAAATGAGCCTATGAGATTACCCAGCGTATTTACAGAAAATGTATCCCCAATTCCTATCCCGAGACGATTTATACTTCTGGTGTTTATATGACTTGCGAGAGGCAATGTCATCCCGATAAAGAGTGTTGGGAGAAACATTGCAATAAAGCAGATAATTATTTTACTCAGTTCGTAGAAGAAGAACATTGAGTCAGTTTTTGGGATACTGCCACCGATTATATTGAAGTAGTAGGGTAGTCTCATATAGAGAGGCAATACCATGACAATTGTTAGAGCAATTAAGAATTCAATTATTGCGAACCAGAGTATTAGGTCTGCCTTTTTGTTAATTATTTTATGAATGATATATGAACCTATTGCAATCCCTGTAATAAATGTAAATAACATTATTGCAAAAGATTGAACAGCAGAACCTATAATAAGGGCGAGCATTCTTGTCCAGACCACTTCATATACCATTGAAACAAATCCACTTATTCCTATCATCGCTAGTACAATTTTTATCTGTTTTTCTGTATATGTAACTGATGATGTATCTTCTGCAGTCTTTTCTTCTATTGAAAGGGAGAAATCTTCACTAACATGTTTGCTCAGGTAATAAGTTACAATACCTATTAAAAGGTTGGTAAAGGAGAATAGTTGCATAGAAAAATCCAGCCCGAGAGTATGGATGATAAAATATCCTCCTATAATCGTACCAAGAATGGCTCCGATTGTATTCAAAAAATAAAGCAGCCCTACTTTGGCTCCGACCTCGTGGATCTGTCTTATAATGAATTTGCTCATCACAGGTAGTGTTCCGCCCATAAGTGTGGTCGGTAATAAAATGGTGATAATACTAAATATTATTTTCAAGATGAGATTCCCTGTGGTGTTCGGAATAGAGCCTTTTGCCAGAATAAAGTAAAGATTAAACAACCAATCAAAATACAGCGGAAAAAGTGCACAGGCTATCCCTATACCCAACTCCAGAAAAGAGTACAGTTTGAGTG
>JBBISZ010000038.1:0-13447 GCA_037441045.1 Deltaproteobacteria bacterium
GGATTCCATTTATCAGCCCTCTTCCCTGAGCCCTAGCTCTTTCATCTTGAGTTGGAGAGATTTTCTGCTGATCCCTAAAAGTTCAGCAGCCTTCGTCACATTCCCCCCGGTCTCTTTCAATGCCTTCGCAATGAGATCCTTTTCAATATCAGAGGTAGCCTTCTTCACAATCTCCTTAAAATCTATTGTGCCACTCTGAACATTTACGACCTGCTGTCTTACCTGCCTTATCTTTATCTCATCCGGAATATCTGTAATATCAAGGGTGTCTTTTGTTGTGAGTATTACCATCCTCTCTATAAGATTTTCAAGTTCTCTCACATTACCGGGCCAGGGATAATTTTCAAGATATTCAATGGCTGCGTCTGTGATACCATTTATTAATTTGCGATTCTTCTTTGAAAATTTGGCAATAAAATATCTTACAAAATCCCTTATATCCTCCCTGTGCTCTCTCAGCGGTGGAACCTCTATGGGGACAACATTTATTCTATAGTATAAGTCTGATCTAAAGTTCCCTCTCTCTACCTCAAGAGCCAGATTTTTATTCGTTGCGGAGATCACCCTTACATCTACCTTGACGCTTTTCACTCCTCCTACTCTCCAGATCTGTCGCTCCTGTAAAACCCTCAATAGTTTTGCCTGCATATCAAATGGTAATTCACTTACCTCATCAAGCAAAATTGTTCCACTATCTGCAAGTTCAAATCGGCCGGGCTTCTGAGAGAACGCACCAGTAAAAGCCCCTTTTTCATATCCAAATAGTTCACTCTCCACAAGCTCTTTGGGAATTGCTGCACAGTTGACCTTTATAAAAGGACCTCTGGATCTACCACTTTTTAAGTGAATGATTCTTGCCACCAGCTCTTTTCCAGTTCCGCTCTCTCCTGTTATTAATACGGTTGAATCTGATGGGGCAATCTTTTCAATTAGTGAGTATATCTCCTGCATTCTCTGAGAATGTCCTATAATGTGAACAGGCTCGTCGGTTTCAAAATCAATCTTTACATCAGTTCTTCTGTATTCATAAGTATTTACAGCCTTCTTAACAATACCGATCAGTTCTTCTCTATCAAAAGGTTTTGTAAGGTAGTCAAAAGCACCCAGTTTGATCGCCTCAACTGCATTGTTTATAGTGCCGTGCGCTGTAAGGATTATAACCGGTATATCCGAATTGTATCTCATTACATTTTTTAAGAGTTCAATCCCATCCATCCCTGGCATCTTGAGGTCTGTAATTACAACAGAGATACCTTCTTCGTACAGATGTGTAAGCGCATCTTCTCCACTCTCAGCAGAGATCACCTCATACCCCTCTTTTTTTAGCAATGCAGATAGTACCTTCAGGATATTAACCTCATCGTCCACCACGAGAATTTTATAGCTTTTACGATTTTCCATTTTTTTGTACTCTCCTGATTTATCTATCTATTCCCAGCTGAAATTCAGTTACATCTCCCTCAAATGTTGATGAGATTTTTATAGATTCTCTCCTGTCCTTTTTTACAATGAAAAATTCAGGGTTTTCAGGAACCTTGTTATTAAAATGACATAGTGCAGCAACAACAAATGCAAGATTTTCATCAGTAATTTCTCCATTTAATATTGCAATCGGACCGGGAAAATCGCTTTCAATTACTGGCATCTCTCCTCTATTTAAAACAATCAGTCTCTCATTTTCAAAGTTATCCCTTCCCAGTATCACTTTTACGCCATTTTTCAACCTGAAATGTCTACCGATCTTCAAAAACTCTATTTGCCTCATATAATCATCATCGTTATTATTGTATTTGAAATAGTCTTTGAGTTTTTCGGCAAACCTCTTATCCGTCAGAAGACAACCACCAGCCGGGCAGGGATAATCTGTAATGTTATATCGCTCTGCCAGTTTTATCTGAATATTTCTACTTCTTCCCTCAATTGAAAGAACCCTGCTTCTATCAACTATCCCTTCTATCTCAAATCTCGTCGGTTCAAAGTGCTGCGCCGAGAGAGGTCTAATAATTAACCCCGAAAGACCTGCTTCCCTTTCAATCTTGAGAATCGTATCTCGCCTCTGACTCATAGGTCTCTGCCCGAGCACTTCACCTGTAATAATAAAAGAGGCACCCACCTCCTCCATTATCTCCTTTGCCTTCTTAAACATAAAGATACGGCAATCTATACAGGGATTTATTGCAGAACCATAGCCATATTTTGGATTACGAATAATTGCAACATACTCTCTACCTTTCGGCACCAGCTTTACCTCAACTCCCAGCTCCTTCGAAATCTTGAGTGCCTCATTCTTACATCCGAGCTCTTTTTTATGGCGCGAGGTGCAGGTGCAGAATGGGCTCGTAAAATTCAGAGCAAGAACCTCAATCCCCATATCCTTTATTATCTTTGTTGCAAGAGTAGAATCCAATCCTCCAGACATCAATGAAATTGCCTTAATTCTTTTGCTCTGCATAAAATTACACCTTAAACCCGATTTCAGATCTCCTGAAGGCCCAGCACATATAAGCAATAGAGACAAAAAATGATGAAGGCACACGATGTCTTTTACCAATTTTTACTCCCAGCACAGTCGTATTGCCTCCAAACCCCATGGGACCTATCCCGAGCATATTTGCCATATCGTAAATCTCTGTCTCTATTGTAGAGATTACAGGATCAGGATTTGTATCATCAAGTCTTCTAAACAATTGCTCTTTTGCACACATATATGAGGTCATTCTGTCTCCACCCACGCCCACCGCAAGCACGCCCGGGGCACAGCCATAACCCTGAGCCCTGAAGGCAGCATCAAGTATACACTTTTTTATTCCTTCTATATCTCTTCCAGCATTAAGAGAAGAATCGGGTAAGGAATATTGAATACTCACATTTTCGCTACCGCCGCCTTTTAATGCAAGCCTGATTCTAATATCATTATTATTCCATTGTTCAAAATGAATATATGGTGCACCAATCCCAACATTATCGCCCGAATTTTTCTGAGTAATTGAATCTACCGCATTTGGTCTGAGAATACCCTTCCTGGTTGAGTCTCTAACTGCATCAACAATAATCTGTGAAAGAATATTTGTATCAAAACCGACTGGATAATCTATATAAAATATAAGTGTCCCCGTATCCTGACATATTGGAATTTTTTTCTTTCTTGCAAGTTCAATGTTTTTTAGAATTATCTCAAAAACATTCTTTGCCCTGCTCCCATTCTCCTCACGCTCATAAGCCGATCTCAAACTCTTTTCAACATCCTCTGGAATATCCGTTGAAGCCTTCTCAATCAAAGACATTACATTTTCATAATATATATTGGTGCTCATAATCACAATCCTCCGCAGACAAAAATAGATTAATGCAATAGCAAAATAAATCAAGGATAAAGTGAGATAAATAATATATAAAGTCTTTCTTTCCTTTTTACCCTGAGCAAATGGCATTAAAGCCAAAAAGTAACTGGCACCACCAATGGAAGCAAAAAGGCAAAAAGGTAACTGGCACTACCAACAGATTATGGCAGCGAAAATTGGCACACAAATTGATAACAGAAGGAAAATACATCAACTTTTATGAGGAGGCGTTGATGGTAGAAGTTATTACACTTATTTATCTTACATCTGCACAGGTAAGTTTTAAGGAACCGGTGGAACTCGGAAAATTAATGACCGCACTTGATGAGTGTATTATGTTCAACCAGACAGAGACAAAGAAGAAGATGAAAAATTCCAGAACAAAGGCGCTTCTCCCTCAGGTGAGCATAGGAGGAAGGGTTGAACAGAATGACCTTGAGACCAACAAACTTGCAGAAAACTCGCCTTATCTTTTAAGCAATTTCAAGAATGGATGGGCAATAGAATTAAATCTCAAATGGTCTCTGGATGAGTTGATGTTTTCAAAAGATGAACAGACAATTCAGAAGGAATATCAGAATAACCTTGAAAGGTACATTACTCTACAAAATAATCTTGTCGAGACATATCACAGGATAAAAGATGTGATAAAAAGGGTATCCGAGATAAAAGACCAGAAAGAGATAGAAGTTCTCTCCGAGGAATACAATATTCTAAATGCCAGAATAAACATACTTACCTGCCATAAATATAAAACAATTCAAGAAAAGGAGGATTGATATGAAAAACTTTATTCTTTTTAGTGTATTTATAACGATCTCCATGTTTTTGTGCTGCGCTCAGCCAGACAGAATTGGAGAATTTTTTATTGAGTCAATATCTCCAAGGTCTACACAATTTGAAAACACCTTAAAACTGGAGGTGCATTTCTCTCAACCTATCAATATCAATAAATTAAAGCCAGAATATATCACATTGATAAACAACAATTGTCCCGAATGCCAGAAAATATCAATTTCTGCATTTCATCTTAATGAAGGAGCAGATATATTGACGATAGAATCCGAAAATGTAGAACCCGGAAATTATTACAAAATACTATTTAGCGGGAATATATCCTCACAGGACAATCTGCTTCTTTCTTATTACTACAATGGGGACCATATACCAGACGAGATCTACTATATAAAAAATAAACATCAGACAGCCCAATGTGTAGAGATTAATGAGGTATTGAGTTATCCGTCAGAGACTCCAGACTTTGAGTTTATTGAAATTGTAAATTGTTCAAACGACGATGTGGATCTAAGGGGTTATTCTATAAAGATTGACGATTTTAAGCCTCAGAAATTACTATTTGCAGGTGGTGCATACAGGATCAGACCATCAGATTATTCACTATTATTGAGCAATGTTCAGCCAGGCGTGGCGCAATCAATAATTTATGTAGAAGGAAAGTTTGGAAAAAATGGTCTATCCAATACTGAACTTAGAAAAATTCAATTATTAAACGAGTCAGGAAGGGTGGTATCAGAATTCTATCCATTTGCAAAGGCAAAGAAAGGTGTCTCTTTTGAAAGAATAAATCCATACGACAGGTCTATTGAAAAAAACTGGGGATATTCAAAGGCAATGACCGGTTCTACTCCTCATGCAAAAAACAGTATTTTTCTGACAGACATATTCCCTCCAGAGATGGTTGATTTCAATATAACCGAGGAAGACAGAGAAACAAACATTGTATTAAAATTCAACGAAGATATTGTTTGTGATAATAGCAACTGTATCTATCTTCTCTCAGACAAAGGCGAAAAGATATCAGGAATCTCAAATGTCGAAAATAAAAATATATGCTTTATTTCTCTCAACACAATAGAATATGAAAGCAAGTATAAAGTTATTGCCACATCTGCCCTTGGAGATAAGAATCAAAATAGATATATTGGTGGAGAGGTAATAGGTGAAATAATTACACCTGTTGCTCCATCTTTAAGGTTATACTATCCAAAAACAAATATCATTTCATACAGCACAAAATATCTGGAATTTATATCAAACAGATATGCGCTCAATAAGTCTGAGGTATATTTAAAAGGAAAAAAACAACGGTTGAGCATGAGTTGTGTAGAAGCCAGTAAATCAGATCATTATCTCTGTACAATTATAGAAAATGCTGAGGGAACAGATGATTTATGTATGTTCGTCAATGGAGAAGATACTAACCTTTGTATTAATTTTTCTTCTGAGGATATGTCAACACCACCTACTCTAAATATTGGCATCTCGGGACAGATAAAGGATAGAATGTATATTCAGGCAGAATCAAATATCCCCTGTCTATTATTTATAGATTTCTTATACAAAGAGGATCTGGACGAATCGTTTTCTTATTCTACTTACAGCTTCTCTCAGAGATTTGATTACAATATTCAGATACAGGATCCTTATAAGGAATACTTTGTAGATATTTATTGCATTGACTCATTTAATCAGATTACAACCAGAACACGGCTATCTACCACCGCTTATTCTGAAAATGAGGACTCTATTATAATAAACGAAATTCTTCCAAATCCAAAAGGGGCAGATACCAACTCTGAATTTATTGAGATATTTAACAACGGTAAGAGCATAATAGATTTAAGCAAAATTTCTATAGGTGATTGTGTAGATATTCCTTTAAATATCTCAAAATTTTCTCAAAACAATCTACTCCCGAATGCATCTGCACTGATTGTCTCAAACGGCTCAAACTACTTTTCAAAAAGTGAAGATTGCGGGATAATCTCCGCCTCAGACAGGATAATTGGAAGAGACCTTAAGAACAGCTCTCCTGAGCGAATATGTCTATATTACAAAGATATCCTTGTTGATATCTACAATTCTGAACTCGTTCCGACCAGCGAAGGTATATCAATAGAGCGAATTGATAAGAATCAATATTTTGAAACTATCAACTGGAAATTTTCCGATATACCAGGCGGAACACCATGCAAATAGCCATAATTGAATTTTTCAATGCTAAATATTCTTCAATTTTATAAACAGTTTATTGAAGTAAAAAATCCAGAATATCAAAACAGAATCGAATAGATATAATAAAATATAGCAGAAGTTATAGCAGTAAAGGGGATAGTTACTATCCATGCAATAAATATTCTACCTGCAAGACCCCATTTTACAGCAGTGAATCTCTGAATTGACCCTACTCCCATTATACTTCCGGCAATCGTGTGTGTAGTACTAATAGGAATCCCCAGAACTGATGCCAGAATTATTGAAATACCTGCAGATGATTCAGCAGAAAAACCAGAGATAGGCTTTAGTTTTGTAACTTTATGACCCATTGTCTCAATTACTCGCCATCCACCTAAATATGTACCTATCCCTATGGTTAAATAAGAGAGAATAGCTACCCACATCGGAACATAGAATTTCTCTCCAAGAAAGCCACCACTATAGAGTGCTATTGCAATAATTCCCATTGTCTTCTGAGCATCATTCCCTCCGTGAGATAGGCTGAAAAGTGATGCTGAGAGAAGTTGTAATTTTCTGAATATAGAATCTACCTTATATGGACTACTGTGTCTCACGAGCAGGTAAGATATCACCATAAGCAAATATCCAATTACAAATCCGAGTAAGGGTGAAAGAAAAATAAAAATTATTATTTTGGTTATTCCTCCTATATGGAGGGCAGATATTCCACCTTTTACAAGTGCAGGACCTATTAGTCCTCCAACCAGAGAATGAGAGGCTGAAATTGGTATCCCAAGAAAGGTGGTCAGCCAGAGCCAGAAGGCGGAGGTCAACAGCCCTATTGCTATCATTGGCAGTGTTATCAGATCTGGATTTACAACACCTTTTCCTATAGTGTTTGCTACCTTGAGTTCAAATACAAACAGGGCAGCAAAGTTGAAAAAAGCAGCCATAAGGACTGCAGTTTTTGGTTTAAGGACCCTGGTAGACACTATTGTAGCAATAGAGTTAGCAGCATCATTCATACCATTTAACAGATCAAACATCAAAGCAATTACTATTACAATTATTACCATAATCATTGCCTGTATAACTCCAGATATAAAAGCGTTTTGTGGATTAACAATAATATTCATAAATGTAAATATTAAAATTTTTGTTTGAAAAAGTATTTTTATCTGTTAAATATACTATGGCTTATTTCTGGAGAGAAAGCAATGTTAATAGGAATTATTTCTGATTCGCACGACAATATCCCGATTATTAAAAAGGCTATTAATTTTCTGAATAGCAGGAATATCAATATGGTCATCCATGCAGGAGACTATGTAGCCCCATTCACAGTTAAACTCTTTAAGGAGTTCAAATGCCCATGGATAGGAGTATTTGGAAATAATGATGGAGAAAAAAAGGGGTTGACGCTCGTCTCAGAAAATCGAATTCAGGAGGCTCCTTACGAACTCAATCTTGGAGGGAAGAGCGTATATATTACACACGATCTTGATATGTTTGCTCAAGAGGGAAAGATCCCTGATAGAGATATTATAATTCACGGGCACCAGCACCATGCCTATATTAGAAAGGTAGATAGTCAAATTTATATTAATCCAGGTGAGTTGTGTGGTTATGTATCGGGCAAATGCACACTTGCCATTCTTGATACAGATACATTAGAGGCAGAGATTATTGAAATCAATTAATAATAGAAAGGTTACATTTTGTGAAATATAAAGTTGTCTTTTCGTCTTTTATTCTCCTCATTCTAATTTTATCCTGCAGCACAACAGAAAGAGAACATTATGATATTAGAGGGCAGGATATACATCTTACAATTATTCACACAAGCGATATTCATTCAAGGCTTTTCCCGTATAAATATATTCCACTTACAACTGACGAGGATCTGGGACTTGACCCAAATAATGGACCGTTTGGAGGCTTTGCCAGAATTGCACACATTGTAAGGAGGGAACAATCTCAATCTGCAAGAAGTATCTATCTGGATTCAGGTGATATCTTTCAGGGCGCACCAATATTTAACCTTTTTAAGGGTGAGGTTGAGTTCCAACTCCTTAGCGAACTCAAGCCTGCTGCAATGGTAATAGGCAACCACGAGTTTGACCTCGGCGTTAAGAATCTCCAGGAACAATATGTAAATAACGGTATGTTCCCACTGCTCGCAGCAAATTATATCTTTAGTTCTGGTGTTCAGCAGAAGAGCGACATCGGGAGATATGTCTCTCCATATACTATTGTAGATGTAGATGGACTAAAACTCGGAATTATAGGTATGGGAGACATTGATTCACTCACATCTATTGGTGAAGGGGGTAATTCACTCGGCATTACTCCAATTGATACCTATACAGCGCTCACCCGATATGTAAGTGAGTTGCGAGATAGAGTTGACCTCATAATTGTTCTCTCTCATATGGGGTTATCGCATGATGTTAAGATGGTACAGGGATATGAAACATGGCTGGAAGAAGGAGTAACTCCACCAGAAGGTTGGACCGAGTTAGCAGATACCAATCCAATTCAATATGAAGATCCAAATACACCTCTTAAGGAGGAATCTGACAATCCAGATCTCTATCATAAGAAAGGCTGGAAGAAATACAAAGTTCCGGGTGTCAGGGGACTTGATGTCATACTTGGTGGACATCTACATATTGTTACGGATCCTCCCAAAGTTCTCAAAGATGTAGATGGTAGAGATGTTATTATATGCCATGATGGTGCATTTGCAAAATTTGTAGGCCGTCTCGATCTGATAATTAGAGATGGAGAGATTAAGGATTTTACTCACAAAATATTCCCTGTGGACAACACTGTTCCTGAGGATGCCACCATAGTGAAAAAACTCGAACCTTATAGAATAAGACTCTATGATGAGATGCAAATTACCCGACCTGTTGCCTTCTCTCTTAGCAAGATAAGAAGATTCAATGCAAACGGTGGTGATTCTCAACTTGGAAATCTTGTTGCGGATGCAATGAGACTCAGAAAGAGGGTTGAGGCTGAGTTCGCAATTACTAATTCTCTTGGAATAAGAACAGACTTTGAGCAGGGACTCATCAATATTGAAGACCTTTTCAATGTATTCCCATTTGAAAATACTGTTACAATTATGTATCTCTCAGGCGCAGAGGTTCAGGAGACTCTGGATTATGTTGCCAGCAGAAGTGCAGGGAGAGGCTGCAAGACTCAGGCACAGGTCTCAGGCGTCTCTTTTGTAATGAATTGCACAACCCAGAAGGCAGAAAATATAGGCATTGGTGGCTCAGGCTCTCAATGTGAATCTGATTCGGAATGTCCAAATGGAGAGTTCTGTGCTGTAGATAAGAGATGTAGAAAACATCTTGATCCCAATTCAAGCTATAAACTTGCCACCAATGATTATATCGCGGGCGGAGGTTCAGGGTTTTTGATGCTAAAGAGAAATACCACTAAATTTAATACCTATGTTTCCTTAAGAGATACTCTCAAGGATTATATTCAGACTTTTTCCCCATGCTCAGATGATGATTTTAACTCTCTGGATCCAACAACTGCAAAGACCCTTAAAGAACAGTACAATGAACAGATCAAACAGTATCTCCAGATACCATGTATAAATATAAATAAACTATCAGAAGGCGAAAGAATAAAGGTAAAAAATGAATAAACTAAGCACAATTCTTATACTTTTTCTATTATTAATAACTTTCGGATGTTCAACCGAAGAGATAAAAATCTCTGATGACATTCAATCCTTCTCTGTTAAAATAATCTCTCCTGAGAATCTCGGTTCAGAAAAGGAGCTAATGCCTGCCGATACAAATGAGATAAAATTTCAGGTAATGGCTATTGGAGTAAGAGGTGAAAATCCATATCATATCATCAAAGATATATCTGTTTATCTCAACTATGGTGGAAGAAGTTCATTTATTAAATCCATAAAAATAACCGATGGTGTTTCCGATGAAACAACAATAAACTTTGAAAATGTATATGGGAAGGCACACATAATGGTTGTTGATGATCAGGGAGAAAGACCATCTTATGCGGCTGGTTCATCAGATGAGATTTATTTTAGAAATCCCTCTCTGGATGAGATTCAGGCAAGCATAGACGAAGCTCCTCCGTTTACATCAAAACTCTCGGGGTACAGAGTAAATATCAGGGGGCAAAAAAATAATGTAGGGAGAATGGTGGTTACAGCTGTAACAAATACAGGATTTTATGTCACAGATCTTGCATCTGTAAATACCCCTCCATCATCATTATTTGTATACAATTTTTCAAGACCTTACGGAATATACAGAAATCAGATGTTATGTATGCTGATTGGAGGTGTTCAGGAGCATCTCGGAGATACACAGATCACATTTCCTGATTGGTTGACTTATGATGATTGTAAAAACACAGACTCTCTATTATGCAATCTTTGTGTAGATGAGTTAAAACAATACGAAGATAAGAATACAATAGAACCGTATTTGTTAAAGACAGAGACAACTTACGATAAAAAATTGATGGAGTCTCTCGAATCTTCATATGTAATGGTAGAAAATGCAACTATTCAGGATATGTTTGCATCAGCATACGATAGAGATACCTATACAGATTATGGACAATACAAGATTAGACTGAATGATACAAGTGCTTCTGCAACTCTGCTTGTTATATCAAGAGACAATGTCTCAGATTTTGATCCCGCAAAATATATTGGTAAGACCTTTTCTTATGTAAAAGGTATTCTCACTGAATTGAATTTTGGTTCTGCCAGTTCAATGTGGATAATAAATGTTAGAGATAAATATGATATTTGTATAGAGGATTACTGCCCTGCAAAAAATTGATACTAAAAACCTCTTTTTTTAAGGTATAGATTGGTAAAAGAAAAAAATATACATAGTAAAATAGAAGGAATAATATTTGATTTTGATGGTGTAATAGTAGATAGTGAGCCTTTGTGGGAGATTGCTGACAGAACCCTAGTCGAAGCTGAGGGTTTCACTTATATTCCGGAGACAAAGTATTCAATAATGGGTTTAAGTCCTCTGGAATCTATTGTAAAACTCTGTCAGATATACAAACTCATCACGAGCCCCGACAAACTAAACCAGAATAGAGAATCGTTGATGAAAAAATTCTATGAGAATACCATAGAGATGAATCCTGGGGCATTTGAGATTCTTGAGTATCTTTTTGAGAACGGGATAAAACTTGCTCTTGCCAGTTCCACTCCAAAAAGATTGTTTGACAGAACTCTCGTTAGATTTGGAATTGATAAGTTCTTTGATGTAATTATAACATCGGAAGATGTGAAAAAATCCAAACCGGATCCTGAAATTTTTATCTCCGCTCAGAAGAGGCTTGGTATAGACAAAGACCATCTGCTTATAGTGGAGGATTCTGTAGCAGGAGTAAAGGCTGCTATCTCATCGGGTATTAAGACAGTATGGCTAAAGAATGAAAATGCAATACTTCATGATCTTAAACCTGATTATGTAATAAAAAGTTTATCTGAGATAAGACTTATCTTGCTAAAATATTAAACAAATATGGTTTGAAATAATCACAGACCTATTTTTTAAGTAAATAGCTATTTAAATAAATCGAACTTACAATTAGTAGTTCATAGTATAAGCAAATAATTTATAATTCATTTATTGATATATCTAATTATTGATATATTTAATTTATGTTTAATTTTCTTGCTTATATTTGCTACTACGCATTTTTTTAATTAAAATAAAAAAATATTCAATTTCTAAATTTTTCAGTCCTATAATTAAAAACAACACTTATGCAGAAAATAGTCTGAAATCTTAATATTTATTCTTATAAAACGGAGCGTTAGGTAATATTTTATAATACCTGTTTATTTTCTCACAAATTCAAATAGGGTTAACTTATATAGTGATATTATTGGAATGATAAATGAACATGAATAGATTTTAACAAACTTTAGATTTAATTATGGAAATATATTTATAAAAACTGCCCTTGTAGATGTATTAATCCCGAACTTACCGGACAATCCACCATTTATTTCAAGAACATATCGGGATGATTTGCCTATGCTGATAGAATCCAGGGACATAGGTGTTGCATTCTCGAAAATACCTACCACTTCAAGATTGGAATTAATAAATATCATATCGAGTGGGATATATGTGTTTTTCATCCAGAAATGGTGATCTCTTTCATTTTCAAATATAAACAGCATCCCTCTGTCTTCGGGAAGGCTCTTCCTGAACATTAATCCTCTTGCCCTCTCTTCATCAGTTCTGGCAATTTCAACATTGAAACTGGTTATCTGGAGATTTCCATTCATAAACTGCACAACACTTTTGACATCTTCGTTCTCATAATCATCTTTCATCTCTGATTTTAGCTCCCTATGGCGACAGGAGATAAACAGAAAAAGCATTATTGTATAAATAAGTATAGATTTTGATGTCATTATTTTCTCTTAGTTGCCACTATCAGGTAGAGGCGTTGAGCCAGCATCTTGTGTCCCTGCAATACAATCCATATTCTGTTTTGGAACACAGAAAGATGTATTCTTAAGTTCCGGATCAAGTGTGGTAAATCCTTTGTAACATCTAAAACCAGATGGGCAGTCAGCATTACTTATACAGGTCTTGGAACAGAATCCGTCCGAACCAAAGTAGGAAAGACACCAATGATGGATACAATCTGATGCAATATCGTTAAATGCCATATTATTTGAGCAGGAGACAGGGGTAAAAGGTAGTGTGCATTTATTTCCGATATCATCCTCTGAACAACCTACAAATCTGATAGATATTATTACTAACAATATGAAAATTATTATAATCGATGTCCTTTTCATCTTCCATTCCTCCAGAACATTGAAATATTATTACATCAAAGGCTTAAATAAATCAAATCAAATTACATAATAAATTACTACTGGTTATACCATTTTTTTAAAGGTGGTTTTTTCTAAAATTTTTCTAAATTTCTTAAGAGATGTTATGTATTTTATTTTTCATTCTCTATTTTACTTTTGGTAATATTGATATGAAAGAAGTTTTTCCTTCATAATTGTTTAATTATCACATCTGTCCATAATAAATTTTGCAAAGAATCCTTTGAATTTAATCTCTTAT
>JBBISZ010000039.1:0-13414 GCA_037441045.1 Deltaproteobacteria bacterium
CAAAACGATTAATCGGGACATTTGAAAACTCTGTCTTAACAGGTTCAAACTTCTTACCTGAAATCTTCTCTATCTCTGTTCTGGGTGGACCGTAATTGTGATAATTCGTATCATCCTCTTTTGGTATATATTTGTGAGACGAAGAGGTAGAGCCGAAGAGCTGAGCCTTCTTATCCATTGGAATCGCATTATGAGTGTTATATTTACCTGTTGAGATATTACCTGATTCAACTATGACAACACGTTCATAAACAAAGGGTGAGTAATAATCTATAACCACGAATGATGGATAATATGGATACCATCCTACATAAGCCCCATTATAATACCAGACAACCCAATGAGGTCTCCAGATAGTACCTGGCACCCATACCCATCCATAACCGCTATGAAAGAACCATCTACCGTAGTGAAACGGCGCCCATCCCCATTCAAAGTAACTTACCCATATCCAGCCATACTCCTCTGACCACTCCCATCTTCCATAAGTATATGGTTGCCAATCTGACCATAGCCCCACAGGTTTCCAGACCCAGACCCCATATTCATCAAGATATACCCAATCACCATAAGGGGCAAGCGAATCATAAAAGACCCCGCCCTCAACACTTACATCTGCATACAAATTATTTACCAGTAAAATTTGAGCAACAAGAAAAAAAAGAAAGAATATTCTTTTCATCTTCACCACCTCCATCAACAAATATTTTATTTCATTTAAATCAAAAAAGCAAGACGACGGCGATACTATCGTGCAAAATGATGAGTGGATTCTATCGGGTTTTTAGTCGAACAATTTATACACAAATAATTTAGCCTGATTACCATATAATACTCATGGAGTCTTCACAATTTATCTTATTAAAAAGCAAAACAAGTTAGTATAATATCAAACTAATAGAAACCTTATACGAAACGCAAAAAAGCCTCCGCAGATCGCCTTTTATAAAATCCTGGTAGATGCAATATTTGAATCTATTTTAAGAAAAGTCCTATGGCAAGCAATAGTGGTGTCAGGAGGTTTATAATTACATTCATACCCTGTGCAGGCAGCAATTTTGTAAGATTATCCGAATCTCTAAATGCCTTTATTGAAGCAGGAATAGCAAATATTATCGTTGTAAAGCTCAGTGCCGTAAGCAGATTAAATTCACCTCTAAAAATCCCAAAAATTATTGTAAGATATGCAAGAAGGTTAAAGATCGCATATACATATGCCGCATATCTCCTGCCAATACGAATTACCAGATTGCTCCTTCCAACACTCTCATCCGCCTCCTTATCCGGGAACTGATTCAATAATAGCAAATTATTAACAAGAAAGAACGGAATAATTGACGCAAGAAGTACCTTAAGATTTATCTCACCACCGAGTGCGATATGTGTCCCGATTACCATAGCAGTTCCAAATCCAAGACCCGGGGAAATAAGAGACAGGAATACATTTTTTACAAATATTATGGGATAAAACAGTACCATAATTATTCCGAGAATCCCAAAAATCAATACTTGCTCTCCTCTCAGATATACAAAATATAGCCCGATAAAAACAACAAAAATGGCAGAGATTAGCCCTATACCAAGGGCATAATTTGATAGATGAGGCTTATTCACAAGTGTCCCACTTCCTCCAGAAAATGGTGTCTTGATTGTCTTAAAATCCAGACCATTCTTAAAATCAAAATATTCATTTAGAGAGTTTACAGATATATGCGATAGAATTCCTGCCAGAAATACAAGAATCAGATTGAAAATAGAGATATTATTACCATCTGAATATACTGTCGAAACCCCGAGCAATACACACATAGGAGCAAGGATAAGAAAAGGGGCTCTAATAATTCCCATAAAATCCTTAAGTGTCATTCTGTTTCCTCCTTTTTTATAAGTTTACATATTTTCTGGTATAGCAAATCCGCGTCAAATGGTTTGTGTATAAATGATGTTATTTTTTCATCAAATCTTGAAAGATCGAACTGTTCTCCTGTAAATCCACTCATTAATAATACTTTCTGCTCAGACATTACATTCCTTATATCGTTTAATAGTTCAATCCCATCTTTCTGCGGCATAATTATATCTACAAGCAATATATCAGGCTTCTCTTTTAAAGACAGATAGAGTTTGTAAGCCTGTTCGCCATCTTCAGCCATCAATACCTCAAATCCAAGCTTTTTGAGCATAGCCCCAACTGAAAGTCTTATTGACTCCTCATCATCAACAAGAAGGATAGTTCCAGAAAGTCTATCTGCTATTAAAATTTTTTCAGCCTTTTCCAAAAATCTATTATCAGAATCAAGAATTGCAGGAATATATATTTCAAAGGTTGTGCCCGCACCCTTCTTGCTATGTATTTTTATCGCACCTTTGTGAGCCTTTATAATACCATTTACTTCAGCCATCCCAAGGCCGCGTCCAGCAAATTTGGTTGAAAAGAATGGCTCAAAGATATGTTTTTGTGTCTCTTCATCCATTCCACAACCGTTGTCCGATACTGCAATTCTAACATAATTGCCACATTCAAGATTATAACCGATTAAAATTTTCCTTAAATAATCCTCATTTAAATTCAGAGGGCTAATCTCAATATTTATAAGACCATTTTTATCTCCAATAGCCTCTGCAGCATTAATAACAAGATTTAGTATTACCTGTTTTAATTGAGTAATATCTCCTCTTACAAGTATATTTTCCCGACTTTCATTAATTTTTATTTCAATCTTTCTGGATATTGAAACTCTCAATAGATCCATAATATCTTTTACAATTTGTGATACATGCACTGTCTCAAAGACTATATTTGATTTGCCGGCAAATCTCAACATCTGCTGACTGAGTTCAGAACCTCTTATTACAGCCTTCTTTATCTCTTCTACGCTCTTTCTGATCTTTTCTTTTTCATCAATAGAAATTGAAATAATATCGGAGTATCCGGAGATCGCCATAAGAATATTATTAAAATCATGTGCCACACCTGCGGCAAGGATTTCAATCATCTTCTGCTTTTCAAGTTCGAGCATCTTTTTCTCAATTAATAATCTCTCCTCCTCCATTCTCTTACGTTCTGTAATATCCCTTACAACCTCAATGGCACCTATAATCTCTCCATTACTTCCATACAATGGTGCTGCCCTACCCCATAGCCAGGAACCCTCTTTTTTGTATCCAGGAAAGGGTACATATACCTCCGCTATCAGCACATCCCCTTCTCGTTTTATAGTAGAATAGTTTTTCTCAATATCCTTACTATCAATATCCATTGCAAAATGGGCAAGAACTGGCCTTTTATATCCATAAAATGGCACTGCTATCTCATTATCCCCTCTGCCCAGAATCTCTTGAGCCTTTACACCCGTCATCTCCTCTAAAGCCTTATTCCATCTGATAACCCTGCCTTCCCTATCAATGACAAACATTGCATCTGTCAGAAAGTCAATAATATATTCAAGCAACTCTCTACTAATATTTACAACCTGATCAATTTTTGAATCTTTCATCCAGAACCTGCTAAAAAGACTGTATTATATTATAATAACTTCATATTTTGTCAAACAGAGATTTGTATTCCGCAAAAAATTCAGGCAGGTCTTTCAAACTATTTTTTTATCCTCTTATGGTTGCAATAGTGTTTTTATTGTTATAAATGAATAATTGTTATGAAAGAGATTGAATACAAGGTAGTTGAAACCTCTGATGTTACCGATACAACTCTTACAGAGTTAATAAATCAGACTGTCTCTCAGGGATGGAACTTTGAGAATATCCAGTTTGCAATGAGAGAATCCTCAAAAAGACCGGCTATGGCATTTATACTGTTTACAAGGGCAAAAAAGGAAAAGCAAAAATGAATCATAAGAAGAAGGAACTTGAATTCTGTACAACCTGCCCAAAACTATGCAGATTTGCCTGCCCCGTAGCAAACGCAGAGTATAGAGAGTCTGTTACCCCATGGGGCAAGGTAAGTATGCTCTACTATCTCTCAAAGAATTATGTAGCCCACACAACAGAGAACTATGACCTGATGTATCACTGCACAGGCTGTCTTATGTGCAGGGAGTTCTGTGAACACCAGATATCTGTTTCCGATTTACTTATTTCAGGCAGAAATCGGGCTTATGATAAATCCCGCCACAACAGGAAGCTTGATAAAAGTCTTTCAAACATAAAAAATTATGGCTCTATATTTTCAGACAATCTTCAGGAAAATCTTAATGCATCATTTGATTCAATCTATTTTTCGTCACATCTTAAGGTTGTGATATTTGCAGGTTGTTTATATTCGTCAAAACAGATAGAAACATTAAAAAAGACAATATATATACTTGAACAGCTGGGCGTAGACTATACTGGTGTCTACAATCACCCTGAAATCTGCTGCGGTTACCCACTCTACTTTTCAGGTTTTCACAAAGAATTCTCATCCTATATCAAAAAAGTAAAGAGGAATCTTTCTGGTAAAAAAAAGATTATCGCCCTCTGCCCGGCCTGTGCCTATACACTAAAAGCGCTATATCCACAGTTTGACCAATCTCTATCACAACAGGTCTTAACATTTTCTGAATTCATTCTTCCATATATGAGAGCGACATCGCGCAACAGGAAGAAAAAGACCGAACATTATGTATACCATGATCCCTGTTTTATGAGTAGATATCTCAAGATAACTGAAGAGCCAAGAGAGATTATCAGGAGTACCGGAGCTATCCTGTCGGAGTTTTTATGGAATCGAAACAACTCTATATGTTGCGGTGGTGGATCTATGTTCAAATCCACAAATCCAGAAGTTGCTCTTGATATTGCAAAAAAAAGGATAGAAGAATATAATGCCACAGGGGCAAAGGCAATAATAACCAGTTGCCCATCCTGTATAAAGATTTTTAAGGAAAGTGAATTAGATGTTCAGACACTGGATCTAATTGATATTGTTTACGATTTTCTTAAAGAGAAATGAAATACTATTTTATTGTAAATCCAAACTCCAGAAATGGAAGAACAAAGAAGATCTGGCCAGATATTGAGAAGAGGCTGATAAGAAACTCTTTTGACTTTGAATATAGATTTACCAGTGGACCTCTCGATGCAATAAGACTATCAGAGGATGCCACCAAAAATGGCTTTGATATAATTGTATCCGTTGGAGGAGACGGTACAAACAATGAAGTACTAAACGGAATTCTAAAATGCAAAGAACTGCAAAACGACCTACCTTCTCTCGGTTTTATTCCTCAGGGGACAGGAGGCGATTTCAGGAGGACTGCCAATCTCAGCACAGATATAGACGAGGCAATAAAGATCCTTAAAGAGGCAAAGAAGAGAAGAATAGATACAGGTGAGGTCAGCTTCTATGACCATAAAGGAATGGAGCAGAAGAGGTATTTCTTGAATATCTGTAGTTTTGGTATTTCTGGACTGGTAGATTACTATGTAAACCATACAACAAAGTTGTTTGGAGGAAAGATATCTTTCCTAATAGGAACTCTCAGAGGAATTTTTAATTATAAAAATATAGAGGCAGAGCTTATTATCGACAACAATAATACGGGCAAGATGAATATTACGCTTGTAGCCGTTGCAAATGGGAGATATTTTGGCGGTTCTATGATGGTAGCGCCCTCTGCAGAACTTGATGATGGTCTGTTTGATATTGTTATTATGAAAGACATATCCAGAATTAGATTTATTAAAGACGGACCCAAAATTTACAGAGGAGAACATATACACTCACCCGATGTAATCCAGGTTAGAGGCAAAGAACTTTTTATACAGAAGGAAGGTCTGTATATTGATCTTGATGGCGAAGATGTAGGCAGAACTCCATCCAGATTTAGTATTCTACCCTCCTCTATCAATATAATAGCACCCTGATATGCAGGCAGATAATCTCAACGAAATACTGGCGGTCTATAACGAAAAAGGTGAGCAGTTATCCCCGATTGACAGGCTGACCGCCCATAGCAGAAAAGACATACTGCACGGCTCTGTTCATATATTTGTATTTAATTCGGAGAAGAAACTTCTGTTACAAAAGCGCTCAATGAACAAATTAACCATGCCCGGCAGATTTGACACCTCCGCTGGAGGTCATATAGCCTACGGTGAAGATGAAGTCTCTGCAGCAATAAGAGAGCTTGACGAAGAACTGGCTATAAGAGATGGCAAAATTGAATTTCTTTACAAATATATTTGGGAATCGCCATCTGAAAGAGAATATGTGTTTACCTTTTACACAATCTACGATGGAAAAATAGAATTCTTAAAAAGTGAGATTGATGAAGTAAAATTCTTTGACATTAATGATATTGATGAAAGTCTGGGAATCTTCACCCCAAACCTGATATATGAATTAAAACTCCTCAAGAATACCAATTTCTATATAAAACATATAAGATATTTAAATAGCTCAGATCCATTCATATAATGTCGCGGTCATTGCTATAAGGATTGGTTGGATTCCCTATTTGTCATAGATTCTACCAGTTAAATATATGTTTTCACTTCAATCCACTGCAATACTATAAGTATCATCCCTGAAATAACCACTATGGATAGTTTTACATCTAAAATTCAACAGCATCCTGCATCAGATTTATAATCAATAAGATACTTTTTCTCCATTGATTTAATTAGATTATGATATCTTTCATGCACACCTTCTCCGATCTCCTCTTTCTCTACCTCTCCAAATCTTTTCAATAGTGTCTTCTGGCCTTCCTCATCTATGTGCATATCCGCAATCATATATAAGATATTATCCTCTTTATTTATATGTTCTCGCAGGAGTGAGGTATAAAGACGGGCATTGTTTATAAATGTAACTACCGATGGTGTCTTATCTATTAAAGCCTTCTCCATATTTTTCACATATTTTCTTCCCAATTCATGTTCATACAGCATTACTTCAATTGGACCACCCTTCTCGGGTACTCCATACTCTACCATACTCTTAAAAAGGAGATTCTCCTCTTTGGCATGATGGCACCTATCAGCAAAGTTTCTAATAAAATCTATCAATCTCCTGATGTCCTCAACAGCATAACTTCCTCCTTTCTCCACTAACTCTGAGATAAAATCAATGATGTCCAGGGCTTTCAAAATTACTCTGTGTTCATCTTTTAAGATATCCGTCGGTTTCATAAAACACCTCTCTTCATAATGGTTAATTTTCTGAACAATATTTAATCTCACCTTCCTCAAATTCACACTTTTTCAGCTTAAAATAGGTAGTTATCAAGAAATAGAATAAAAAGAGAGCACCTATTATGATTATAGTATCCGGTACAATCCTGAAATTGAATAAAAACTTAACAAAAGGAATATTATAAAAGTCCGCGCTACGTGCATACCAGTAACCATATCTATATGAAAGAATTGTCTGATAGATGCCTACAGGAAATAATACAGTAGTAACCATCATAAACAATCCGCCATTTAAGAGCCAGAATATATATTTTATCAATTTATCATTCCAGAATTCAGATCTTACAAGAGATCTCCAGCAGAATAGTAATAGAGAAATAGACAACATTCCATAGACTCCAAATAGGGCTGCATGTCCATGATTTGCAGTCAGATATGTACCATGTTCAAAATAGTTTACAAAAGGAAGATTTATAAGAAAACCAAATAGTCCTGCACCAAGGAAATTCCAGAAGCTTGAAGCGACAAGAAAGAAGAATGGCCATCTATATGGAAAATCTTCTCCTGATTCCTGAACCTCTTTATACTCTTTCCACGCCCTTACAACAAGGACAATCAGGGGAATCGGTTCAAGTGAGGAAAACACAGAACCCAGCGCTATCCAGTATTCAGGACCACCATACCAGAAATAATGATGTGCTGTACCTATTATACCACTTGCAAATACGAGTATTGCAGTAAAATAAGACACCCTGAGTGCAGATTCTCTCTCCACCAATCCCATCATAGACAGGAATAGTGCGATTATTGCTACTCCAAAGAACTCAAATATACCTTCAACCCAGATATGAACAACAAACCATCTCCAGTAATCTGCAACGGTTAAATTTGTACCCCTTCCATAAAAGAATCCAAACCCAAAAAAGCCAACAACAAGTATAGCACTGAGGACATAAAATACCACAAGACTATCCTTTTCTACTCCATAAAGTTTATCTTTTATCCCTCTATAAACAATAATTAACCATGCAATAAGCCCTATAAATAACAAAATTTGCCAGAACCTGCCCAGTTCAAGATATTCCCAGCCCTGATGCCCAAACCAGTACCAGAGATTTTCTCCAAAATAATTTTTAACACCAAGAGCGGTTCCAGATAAACTTCCCACAGCAACAATCAATACGGCTACAAACAAAATATTCACAAGCAAACCCTGATACTTTGGTTCCCTTCTATTTATTACTGGAGAAAGATATATTGAAGATGCAACCCATGTCGTAGCAATCCAGAAAATAGCAAGTTGTAGATGCCAGCTTTTTGCCCAGCTATATGGTATTATTTCACCAATAATAGGAATATAAAAACTACCAGGATGTGTAGTATAATGTGCCATCAATCCGCCCATAAGAGTCTGTAAAATAAATAGCAATACTACAACCACAAAAAATTTTGCTGCCCTGTACTGGCTCAAACTCAAAGGTGATTCTATTAGAGTCTTAGCAATAGCATTTGCCTTAGAATCTCCATAAAACAGTCTATACCTGTGAATCAAATATATAACAACTCCCAATACGAGAAATAATGCAAATATACCTGCAACGCTCCATAAAAATGCGCCCTCACTTAAATAATTCCCTGCATCCCTATCAAAAGGCCAGTTTGTATAAGTAATATTACTATCGGGTCTGTTAACTGAAGTCACCCATGCAGTCCAGAAGAAAAAGTCAGCAATGTCCTCTCTCAAGTTTTTATCTGGTATCGTATTTTTTAAAAAACCATAACCATAATTTTTAAGATCCAGATCACCATTTTTAAACAAATTTTCATAATATTCCCTTACTTTTGATAGTGCAAACACCTGAGCATCGCTCAAAATAAGGATTGAATCATTGGCACTATATCTATTGGTCTTTAATTCCCTCTTTACCTCTTCATCAATCTGTGATTTTTCAAATGAACTAATATGTAAATATTCTTTATTAAATCTATTTTTTGACAAATATTCTCTTATTGCATCAATCTTGAGTCTGAGTGTTAGAGCAGAAAAATCCGGGCCTCTTAAAGTCCCATGACCCCAGACACTACCATGATCCATAAGACCATATCTCTGATATGTGTCCTGTCCATTAATCAGTCTGGAATGCTCTATCAATATATTTCCATTTGAATCCACAATTTTACGCGGATAAGGTGGCACTTTTTTTAGCGAAATTATACCTCCAACAATCAATACAGACATTGAAACTACAAAACTAACAATAACCCATTTCCTAAGAGAATCAGATTGCATATAATACCTCCTTAATATGCATATTGGTATATAAATACCAAATTACATAATTTGTCAAGTTTTTTCTTGAAATTCAAAATTTGATATAGTATTTCACTTCTTTATGAGTGGTATTATCAGAATATCAGATGCTGCGGTCATTGCAATTCATACACTTGAGTATCTATTGAATCAGGATAAAGACTCTTTTTCTGCTGGAGAGATTGCAGATGCACTGAGTGTCTCTTATAATCATCTAAGCAAAGTTATTCAGACATTAAAAAAGAATGGATATCTAAGGACTACGAGGGGGCCATCAGGCGGATATTCAATTACTCCAAAAGGTAGATCTGCTAAGATAAAAGATATTATAAATATTTTTGAAGGTAAAAATGTTTATTCACCCTGCTTTTTAACCTCAAAGACCTGCGATAGAAGAAACTGCGCTCTGAAAGACTTTTTAATAACCGTTATCCAGGAATTCAATAAACTTGGAGAAATCAAAATTTCAGAAATGAAAAGATAATATTTAATCAATTAGCAATTAAAAAAACAAATTCGGTAATTAAAAACTGAGGATTTTCAATAAGTAAATAAATATTACATTATAAAAAGGATAAAAAGGATAAAATTGAAAACAAAATAGATGAAATTAAAATTTCAATGAATTAAAAATAAGAAAACTTTAATTAAGTTTGCAATATTCAAACCAGGATTTTAATTGCAACCAATCCAGAAAAATTTACCTCAACTATATAATATCAATCTATTTTAAAATTGAAACCACATAAATTATTTTTCTTTTGAAATTATGTCATCTATATAGTAAATATATTCCCCTATTTAAGGAGTTTGAAAGATGTTTGAGACATTGACAGAAAAATTTTCAGCAGCAATAAAAAGACTCAAAGGTGAGGGCAGAATTACAGAGAAGAATATTGAAGATGCAATAAAAGAGGTCAAACTATCACTATTGGAAGCAGATGTTAATTACAATGTGGTAAAAAACTTTGTTGACGCCGTAACTCGTAGAGCAATGGGCGTAGAGGTATTAAACAGTCTTACCCCTGACCAGCAATTTATAAAAATTGTAAATGATGAACTAATTAATATGATGGGGAAGGACTCAACAGGTCTGGATCTTGAAGGAAAGCCTCCTTTTGCGATAATGATGGTAGGTCTTCAGGGTTCTGGTAAGACCACCTCTGCTGGAAAACTCGCAAGATATTTGCAAATTAACAAACACAAACCGTATCTCGTCTCCTGCGATATTTATAGACCTGCTGCAATTGAACAATTGAAGAAGGTTGCCCTTTCGGTAAATGTACCTGCCTTTGATACAGATCCCAAGAACACTCCTGTTGAAATCTGTAAAGCGGCAATTGGACAGGCGGCTATTAAAGGCTGTGATGTAGTAATAATAGATACCGCCGGAAGACTACATATAGACGATGAACTTATGAAGGAACTCGAAGAAATAAAGGCTGCAATAACTCCAAAAGAGATATTATTCGTAGCCGATGCAATGACAGGTCAGGAGGCAGTCAATGTAGCATCTACCTTTAATGAAAGGCTGAATATAACGGGCGTAATACTTACCAAGATGGATGGAGATGCAAGAGGTGGAGCCGCCTTATCAGTAAGGGCGGCTACCGGCAAACCTATAAAGTTCGTCGGAGTAGGCGAAAAGATGGACGGCTTTGAGCTCTTTCATCCCGACAGAATCGCAAGCAGAATTCTCGGTATGGGAGATGTCCTATCTCTCGTAGAAAAGGCACAGGTAGCTTATGACCAGAAGAAGGCTCTTGAGATTCAGAAGAAGCTCACAAAAAATGAATTTACACTCGAGGATTGGCTGGATTCACTTAAATCAATGGAAAAGATGGGTTCTATTGAGGATCTGGTAGATCTTATTCCTGGTTTTGGAGGAATGAAGAAACAACTCAAAGCCATGGGGGCTGTAAGACCTCCAGAAAAAGAGCTCAAGAAAATCATTGCTATCATTAATTCCATGACAAAGAAGGAGAGGAGAAATCCTTCTATTCTGGATGCGTCCCGAAGGAGAAGAATCGCTGCAGGTTCTGGAACAACAGTACAGGATGTCAACACACTGATAAAACAGTACCTTGAGATGAAAAAGATGATAAAAAAGTTCAGTTCTCAAGGCATGTCCTCACTTCTTTCTGGACTTATGCGCGGGAAGATACCATTTAAATAATTTGTGATTTCAATCACAATTTAATAAAACAAAAAAGTTTTGTAGATTTTACATTCTGGTTTTGTTATAATGTTTTCAGATAGGGGGTATGTCTATGAGCGGAAGCATTGAATATTATCTTAAAGAAATAGAGGGGTTAAGAGATTGTATATTGAATTCTGCTTTATTACAGACAAACTCAGAAAAATATAAGATAGTAAAAGACTTCCTTGATAAAATAAATAATATAGATTTTACAAAAGTGAATGTATACCAGATGGAGGCGGACATTATCTGTAGATTAATACAAAACAACCCACTTGTTCATATAAATACCTATGATGAAAAATCCAACAAATTAATAGTCGTTGCTGTTGCAGGTCTAATGAAATTTATAGAATCATTGGTGAAAATCGGAAATGTAAAACTGGTTGGGAAAGAATTTCCACTTGACGACAAATTGGCTGAGACCCTTTTGCAATCTGGAAAGATTCACAGACTGCCTCGTGGATTAAAAGATGCTGCACTCGGGCAGATTCCTGATATCCTTGTTGATATTATAAATGAACTTCTGGGACCTTTTTATGTCTTTGAAAACGGTATATTATATAGAGACAAACTTGTGGGGAATCTGGGAATATTTTCCAGAGGTTATAATATAGACCAGACTACAATTGATTGCCTGAATAATATCATTAAAGTATTTGCTATAAATGACATGATATATCGCACGCTGAATATCAAACCCGCCAACATCCTGAAATAGGAAATTAAATATGGAAATAGATCTTGTGCGAATAAAGTGTAGAGAAAACTTTAAAAATAATTTTATAAAAGAGTGTCATGAATCAGTACTTCATTTGAGATACAATGTATATCATGAAGAAATGCATGTGATTCCACCAAATGATCTGAAAAAAGTTGACGATAAGTATGACTACCATAAATCAACTGTACTATTTGTTGCCATGGTAAACAACGAAGTTGCTGGCACATTGAGACTTGTAAAATTCGATTTTAATCACAAACTACCCCTTTTAGAAGAGCACATCATGTTAGAAACAATATTATGTAGAAAAATTAGTTTTGATAAAAAAATTTATGGTGGCAGGGTATTTTCGGAGGCAGGCAGGTTTGTTCTTCTGAAAGATTACAGAAGAAATAATAGCAATGGTGGCAAATTAATATCATTTATGCTTATGAAAGATTACACGGATTATTGCAAGGATGAAGGTATTACAGATATAATAGGAGTTGCAAATCCAAAACTCTTGACTTTCTATAATAAAATAGGTTTTTATAAAATTTATAATATTTGTGATAAAACAACAGGTATAGAGAGTCCAATTATTCACGGTGAAGTTGATATTGTTGCTAAAATGATTAATAGAGTTAAAATTAAGATTCAACTAATTGCCATAATTAACAGTTTTATTAGAAGATTCAAAATATTCAGAATTAAATAAGGCTATATCTACCTGGAGCAATTATATGATCCGGGTCAATGGCATCCTTTAATTTCTTTGTTGTCTGAAAGAAAATATCATCCTCTTTCACAATTTCATCCATCAGTTCTATTCCAGATCTATAAGGGTAAATACCATAACTATTTAAAACTTTATTTAATTTTTTTATAGAATTATGTGCCCTCATGCACTCCTCATCTCCGTTACCCCTATTAAAAGGAATACTTATTACAGTCTCCAGCGCCCTATCATTTACTGTATTCAGGGTAATGGATGGTTCAAAGCCTGATTTATTCAATATGTCTATGGTGTTGTTCACAACTATCTTTACATCATCACCAGAAA
>JBBISZ010000040.1:0-13331 GCA_037441045.1 Deltaproteobacteria bacterium
CTTGATATAATTTGCATTTAATACCGCAAATTCTGTAGCCTTTTTTAATCCGGCTGCACCCATCGCCCTAATATATGCATAGGCACGAAGAATAATTCCAGTATTTCCATAAAATGCCTTTACCTGACCAATGCTTTTCGGTCTGTCATATTGCAGAAAATATTCATCGCCATTCTTCTCAACCAGTGGAACAGGCAGGTAATCCACAAGTCTACTGGAGACGCCAACAGGACCCGAACCTGGACCGCCACCTCCGTGGGGAGTGGAGAAGGACTTGTGGAGATTGTATTGAAGAACGTCTACACCCATATCTCCGGGTCTTGCAATCCCGATTAGAGAATTCATGTTTGCACCATCGCAATAGAGAAGGGCTCCCTTTGAATGCAGAATCTCCGCTATCTCGGCTATATCCTTTTCAAAGATACCGAGAGTATTCGGGTTTGTAACCATAAGTGCAGCCACGTCCTCATTAATATGTTTGAGCAATTCTTCCTTTGTGAGATAGCCTGCCGATGAGGATTTGATCTGGACTACCTCATAACCATTTAATGCACAGGAGGCAGGATTGGTACCATGTGCTGTGTCAGGTATCAGAACCTTCTTTCTTGGACTGCCCTTATCAAGATGGTATTTTCTTACCATCATTATGCCAGTGAATTCTCCATGAGCGCCTGCCGACGGTACCATAGTTACCCTCTCAAAACCGCCGATCTCTGAGAGGTATCTCTCTGTTTCATAAATTATCTGCAATATTCCCTGCATAAGTGCATGTGGTGCATAAGGATGAACATTTGCAAATTCTGTCTGTCTAACAGTGTATTCATTGAATTTGGGATTGTATTTCATGGTGCAGCTTCCGAGAGGGTACATTCCCGTATCTACACCATAATTCCATTGAGAGAGGCGGGTATAATGTCTTACAACGCTCACCTCATCAAGCTCAGGGATATTGACCTCGTCCTCTCTTAAAAATTTCTTTTCTATGTTTATACCATCAGAGATAGGTGGCTTTTTATCTGTACAATGTTCTATCTCAAACAGTAATGGTTCATTGCAACTAATGCCAACTCTTCTAAGTCTATTCATATTTTCCTCCTCTATTTAAGGGAAAACTCAGGTGGTCTATTATCACAATGCAAAAGTTTGGGCAAATAAAATCAATTGACAGGATAATTCAAGTTATTCAGGATAACGCTGGAGTCTACTTCTATAAGGTTTACATTTGCCTCTTTGAGCAGATAATCAAGTCTGGAATTTGATATATCTTTGCTTAATAACAGCTCTGCAAAATGTTTAGAAATTATTACAGGATGTCCTTTTCTACCATTAAAGACCGGGATTGTTGCATCGAACCTGTCATTAAATTTATCAATGATTTTTTTTATTGTCTCACAATTTTGAGGATAATTGTCTACAGGCATTATAAGTATTCCATCAGAGTTTTTTAGTGAATTTATTCCGCATATAAGAGAAGAAAATTGCCCTCTTGTGTAATCTTTGTTTATTATGCAGGACTCTTTGTGTAACAAATTACACATTATATAATCCGCCTGAGCCCCGATTATTATACTTACTTCTTCAATATTGCAATTTAATAAAGTCTCATACTGAATGTCAGCAAGGTATCTATTCCCTATTTTCAGTATGGCTTTGGGGATGCCCATCCTCTTCCCCTCTCCAGCGGCAAGGATTATAGCACCGATCTTCATCGTCTCCCTGATTTGAGACTGATAAGTTCTGCAGCAATTGAAATGGCTATCTCGTAAGGTGTTGAAGATCCTATTGGCAGACCGACAGGGATATGAATTCTATTTATCTCCACATCAGAAAAGCCGCGCTGCTTGAGATAATTTATAAGTTCCATCTTTTTCTTTTTTGAGCCCATAAGACCCAGAAAGCGATATTTTTTTCTGAGCATTTTCTCCGCTACCTCAAAATCATATTGGTGATTCGGTGTCATTATCAGTATATCTGTGTTTTCATTGCTGGTGATCTTTTCTTCTATTTTTTCGTAACCAGCACAGATCCTTTCGCAATAAGAGAAAGATGGTAACATAAGCCGTTCTTCACGATTATCGAAGACAGTTATATGATAATCCATCTTTTTTAGAAGATCGCATACTGCCTCAGAGACATGTCCAGCACCGAATATTATGATTCGATTGTTACTATAAAATCCTTCCAGAAATACTGTCATTGAACCACCGCAGACGCCTTTCCCTTTCTCATTCAATTCAAATTTCATAAGTTGATTCGGGAGCCTGTCTTTTAGCATCTCTCCTGCTTTATTGATTACTTCAGATTCTACAATACCTCCTCCCACTGTTCCGAAGGTTTCGCAGGATTGGGTTACTATCATTTTTGCCCCGCTCTTGCGAGGCGTGGAACCTGAGCTGTCTACAACTGTACATAGAACAAATTCATTCTTATTTTGATTCAGTTCATTAATTTTTTTTAAGAACTCATCAAGCCCGATAAAATCCATATATTCTCCTTTGAGAAGACTCATCAGTTCGAAAAGATTGATATCATAAAACATGTGTATTCTCAACTGACTTTGGTTTACTATATGTTTTTACTCATATATTTGAAAATATTATTTTCAAAAAGCGGGTTAATTTTGAGTTTGACAAAAGGGATTATTTTATCATATTATCTTTTTGCAGATTATTATATTATTTGAAGAAAGGATTTATCTATATGGCAGACAGTAAACATATCACACTCATTGAGGCAGAGCGAGACTTTGCAAATATCCTTAAGACAGAACTATCAAAAAAAGGATTTGAGGTGGAGATCTTCTCCAATGGAGATGATGGACTTGATTTTGTAAAAAAGAATGCCACAGACCTCATTGTCTTATGTGTAGAGCTTCCTGAGACGAGTGGTTACTCTATCTGTAACAAGTTAAAGAAAGATAGTAAACTCAAATCTATTCCATTGATTCTCATTTCAAGCGAGGCTACCCCTGAGACATTTGAGCAGCACAGAAAACTTAAGACTCACGCAGAGGAGTATCTAATAAAGCCGTTTGATCCAAAAGAACTGATTGACAGGATCAAGAATCTCATTGGTCTGCCTGATGGAGGAGCAGAATCTTCCGAGGAGGAGATCGCTCTATCTCTGGATGATGTAGATATCAAGGGGGAGTCAGCACCTGCAGAGGAAGAGATTAATCTGTCAGAAGAGGATCTGAGCGATCTGGTTGTTGAAGAGTCTCCATCGGAGGAATCATCTTCAAAAGCAGATGGTGAGATGTTTAAGGATGATGATTTGAATGCTATTGACAATGCTTTTGAGGATATTAAGGAGCCGGTTGCCAGCACCAGAGAGGGAGGGCTGGATATCTCCATAGAGGATGAGTTAAAGAAAGATGGAATTGATAATCTGGGTGTAGATGGACTTTCAGAATCATCGGATATAGATAAAGAGCTTGACTCCTTAAAGGGAGACATTGGGGATGTTGCTATAGAAGAAGTAGAGGAGCCCAAAGAGGAGGTAGTAATACCGAGGGAAAAAGTGTCTGTCGACAATAAGAAGCTCAAGGCACTTGAAGATGAAAACAGGAACCTGCTCTCAGAGATAAATACTCTCAAAAAGCAGATTGAGGAGATGCGTCAGTCTCAAAAAGCAAAAGAGTCTTCAGGTTCATCTGCCACAGCAGAACTAAACAACAGACTGAAGGAGAAGGAGAAAGAGCTTCAGAATGAGGTAGCCAAGAGACAGAAACTTGATGAGCAGGTAACAGAACTTCTTACACAGATTGCGTCAAAACAGGAAGAGATACACAAGTTACAGGAGGAGATGGAAAAGAAGGATAGAGAGGCAGATGAGAGACTTGCTGCGATTATGGAACAGATGGCAGGACTCCAGAATGAGGTAGAGAGTCATCGTAAGAGTGCTGAGGAGAGCAAGGGGAGGAGTGCTGAATTTGAGAAGATGATCAAGACCAAGGATTCTATAATAAAAGAACTGGAGATGAAGATTGGAGACCTTCAGAAACAGGTAAATGAACTTGGTCCATTGAAGTTTGAGGTTGAGGATCTTAAAAAAGCCAATAGTGAACTCAAAGAAAAACTGCTCCATATGGAGGCTGATAAGAAGGCGGTAGAGGACGACCTCAATCAGTTACGAGAGGATAAAACTGCTATAGAGAGTGCATTTGAGATTGAGAGAAATCAATTCAACGAAGAACGGCAGAATCTCGAAAATGAGAAGAAGAGTCTTGAGGAGAAAGTTAATAAATTGATGAATAAATTGCGTATAGAGGAAAAGATCAAAGAGCGTGTGAAAAAGGCAGTTGAGATAGCCTATCAACTTGTGTCAGAAAAGAAGGAGCACGAGGGCTCTTAATAATCTTTTTCAGGGAGGGTAGATGAATAGACTTTTGCTGATTGTCTTCTTTTTTATTTTTTCAGCGTTTGTTTATGGAGGTGAAAAGATGGATACATCTTTTATTCACTGGCTCGGACATGATTCGTTCTGGATAGATGGAGAAAAATCTATAATTACAGACCCATTTCAGATCAAAGTTGATAAGAAGGCTGATATAATTCTGATTACTCACGAACATTACGACCACTGTTCTCCCGAGGATGTAGATAAGGTAAAGAAAAATGATACAGTCATTATTACAACAGCGGATTGTAAGGCAAAACTCTCAGGCAATATTAAGATTGTAAAGCCTGGAGATAAAATAGCAGTCTCAGAGATTGAGATTGAGGCGGTCCCATCTTATAATGTAAATAAGAAGTTTCATCCAAAGGCAAATAACTGGTTGGGATATATCTTTAAGGTCAAAGGTCAACGAATATATCTTGCGGGAGATACCGATTATATTCCAGAGATGAAGAATTTTAAGTGCGATATTGCTCTATTACCTGTCTCGGGGACATATGTAATGACAGCGGATGAGGCTGTAAAGGCGGCTCTTGATATCAAGCCAAAGATTGCAATACCGATGCACTATGGGGCGATTGTTGGAGATGAGAAAGATGCAAAGAAGTTCAGCATGCTCTTAAAAGGCAAGATAGAGGTCAGGATACTGAATAAAGAGTAGTTTTATTCGCTATTAACTGTCTGATATCCGATTAAAAAACAAAGAAAAGTTTTCTCATGTTAGAATAATAGTCTGGTTTTATGAAAGACATATCCATCTGCTTGTTTGGTGATTTTAAGATCTGTATCTTCATTTATCCTTTGTGCAGGCATAAAATTAAGTTTTGAAAATGTTCAGGCTGTATAAATGGTTTTGTGTTATCAGACCCTTGAAATTTATACTATATCTATCTGCAATCAAAAATGTAAAAATTGTGATACTGGATATTTATTCAAAATTTATCAGTATAGTTGCTGTACTATTATTTCTGGGGAGGAGTTTTATATTTAGAGTATTTTTAGATATTTCATAACTCAGTTTTATATCTGGATTATCTATGTTGATCGTTTTTATTTTGAAATTATCAGGAATGTATAAATATATTCTATGCTCAAAAAATGTATCTGGATTTTCAGATTGAGAGAGTAATAGTTTTATTTTCATCTGATTTGTGTTTTTGTTAAATGCGTATTCATCTATTTCAGTTGCCCCCATAAGTATATGTCTGTTTGTCCCGAGCAGCTGAGGGGTGTCTTTTTTTTCCCTAATTGCAAATACCATTGCCCTGTGAGGTGGCACTTTAATATCTATTCCGCCTTTGTAAACCCCATAGAATTTCTCGTCCCAGAATTCATACAATAGATAATCCTTATTTTCTTTGATGCCAATCTCTGGAAATTCGATGTGGTAGTCTCTCTCTCTGTCTTCTATTTCAACATAAGGATTCTGGGTCAGATCCCTGTTTCTACCCCAGTTAAAGATCGCCATTATGTAATATTCATCAAGACCCATCTTTTCAACTCTGCCTGCCCATATCTCCGGGAACTCCCTTCTTATCAGGTCTATCGGTCTGGCATTTATGGGGAAGACCGGGAGAATTCTTCTTACAGAATCTATCCACTCAGGTTTCATATCTACAATCTTTTCACCGATCTTTACTATACTACCTGTAATACCTACCATTGACAGAAAAGCCCTTGCCTCGTCAAGTGTTAGAGGAGGATATTTTTCTTCTGGCATACTTCTAAAAAATATAAGATCGGGATGATTAATCCAGACTCTCTGGTTATAATAATATCTTCTTGCAACCGTAGCGTATGTTGGCTTCAGTCCCTGATTTGAGATATCATAGAGATTTGAATTCTTTCCATCCCAGACAGGCATATTATCCAGAGTTATTCTCACGCTGTCAGCAAGACCTATAGAAGGTCCTGTTGCTGAGACATTTAAGAGATGAACATTCTCTTGAAGTGCATCTCTAACTTTATGAAGTCCTCTCCTGTATCCCTCAACAGGGGTAACATTATCATCTGAAAGTCTGCTTGCTGCAATGACCCAGTATGAAAAGTCCAGTTTTACCCATCTAAATCCATAATCTTTTATTTTTTTGAATGTCTGATATACAAAGTCAAGTGTCTCATTCTTTGAGAAGTCCAGAATCTGATATTCGTTTGAGGCATAAGGTAATTTAGGAGCAAACCAGTCGGGATGATTCTGATATAACTGAGAACTCTTAAATGCCGTAAGTCCTGCAATCCAGAGTCCGGGCTTCATTTTATAATCTTTTATTTTTGAAACTATGAACTCAAATGAATCTATTGGACCATGATCGGGGAACCTGTTTTTATTGAGAATCCAGTCCCCATTATCTACTTCCCAGCCGTCATCAATCTGGAACCAATCAACGCCAAAATTCTTAAACTCTCTCTTCATTGCCTCAAGATTATCAAGTATGATCTGTTCATTGATATCAGTTCCGTATCCACCTGAACTACTACCTCCACTCCAGCTATTCCATCCATTTGGTACTCTGCAAAATTCCTTTGTTTCAGGATCCTGCTTTTTGTTCCAGAGTGTAATGTTGTGAAACTCGGCAAGTCTTTTTGAATACTCTTCAAGTGCATCCTGGCAGGACGGGCTTATTAAATCAATATAGGCGGTCTCGGAATAGGCAGTTATACCTGGTTTAATTTTGAAGCTCACTGGTAGGTATGGGCATTCAAGTGAGAAGAAAGAAAAACCTGTCCTGTTCAGTTCGTCCTTTTTTGAATAATCAGGTTCATAACTGAGATTAACCATCGGCACAGACTTTTCAAATGTTAGAAACCCTGACATCTCAGTAAGTCCTGATGTAAGATCTGAAACACAGTGATTCCAGTTTGATACAGAGTTGCCTTCCATCTCAAATGGGAAAATAGAGGAGTGTCCATCATTCTTAACATCTCCCGGTAGAATTCTAACATAAAAATCCAGAAAACCGTTTGATCCGTTTTCAAGAATTCTATGTGTTGAAGGATTTCTTCCAAGAAAAAGCCCTCCACCTTTTCTGGATCTCAAAACAACAGGCTTAATCTTCTTTATTCTTACTGTCCTGTCTGATCTGTTTTCTGCGCTCAATGCTAACTCAACTGATTTACTCTGATATTTGACAAATATATGAAGTCTGAGATTTACTGGAAGTTCTTTTGTTTCATTCAAAATTATAATCTCATACCTGCCGTCATCGCTCTTCTTAATAATTTCTATTTTTCTTTTATACGATGAATCATTGCTTGCAAAAAAATTGTTCTCTTCGTCCACTATCTCTGAGACAAAATTGCTGATTGAGACACTGTTTTGTGATTTTATGCTGCAATATCCACGTTTTTTGTCATATATGAATGTATAATAAAGGGTCTCTATTTGAATTGAATCTGATGTCTCTTCTATCTTTATATCTTCCTTGATATGTATGTCTGTAATTTCTGTTCCTGAATCAGTAATCTGCTCACTTTGAATTTCAATCTCTCTTTGTTGGGGACATCCACAGGAAACAACTATGTAAAGCAATAAGATAAATATCTTTTTCATTAAAAATCTCCTTTCAGGGATATCAGGTTACTCTTTGGTGGTGAATTTGTCAAATCAGTGCTTTTTTTGGTAATTCTAAAAAATTCTTCACTCAAAAAGTGATATGTTTTATTGTTCTCTTTAATATTCAGAAAAGCCAGTATACCAGTAATAAGTGCCAGTTACTTCTTATTCCATTGGTTTCTCGTAACTATTTATTTTTACTGAAAATAATTAATAATTTTTAATAACTATTGATCGTTGGTAGCGATCCTAAGGGTCAGGTACAATTGCAGGTAAAGTTGCAGCACTGTTGCTGTTTGGATATGGTTATCTGTTGGCAGCCTATGGCTCAAAATTTAAATAATTAATTTTAAATTTTTTGATTTGGAATTTAGGTGCCAGTTACTTTGAACCAGATTTTTTTAATACATTGTTTTTATGGGATAAAATTTAAATATTCGCAAGATTACCCATCATAAGTGCCAGATACAATTTTGCCTGATCTTAATATGATTTTTTCAAGATAATGCTGTGTTCTTTCCTTGTTATACTATTGTATATTATGTGAAATACATAGCAAACTTTCATAAATTTTTTTTATTAAACTCACCTTATCATTGTTATAATTGTTATATTTGTTTTTATTACTACATCGATTTTAATTATTTTAATACCGTTGCTTAATATTTTTACGCAAGGGGGTATTTAATTATCAGGATTTTGTTTTATAAGGTTATCGTGCTGTTTATAAACGAGTATCCTTGAGCATATATGTTGCAATTATTCTTATTTACTAAAAATGGAGGATAGGAGGAAAGTATCTGGCACTTTTGTTTGGATAAAATGATCTGTATAATCCAGTGTTCAGTTTGTTGATAAAATTGCCTTAAGAGATTGGAAGAAATACCTACCTGAGAAATTTAAAGACACTAAAATATCATTCATCAATGCCTTAACATAAATCACCACCATAAATTATAAATATGGAATATAGATTTATAGATTGGAGATTAAATTAGAAGAAGACCTATTTCTTCTTTCCACCCTTCTTTGGAGCTGCTGCCGGTTCTGGAGCCTGCTGTGGCTGACCGGCAATCATCTCCATAACTTTCTGATCAAAGAAATTCATAAGGAATTTATAAGGTTCATATAATAGATTTGGTTTTTTCTCGGTAGCCTCTTTGTAATTATTGATAAATCCTTCTCCATCCTTTTTATCAAAAGCTATAAAAGCCTTCCATACAGCCTTCTTGAATACTGTCTGATCATATTTCAAGATGATGTCTGCAAGATAGATCAACTGTTTTACTGATGCATCATTTATCTCTTTTGCTGAAAGCACTTTAATAGCAGCCTGTTCTGCATTACTGACTATCTTTGCTTTTGCCTTATTTTTGTCTTCTTCGGGATTGGCACTCAACCACTGGTCATATAAATCGAATGCGGCTTTCAGGTTTCCTTCTTTTTCTACCTTCTCGGCTTTGTTGTACATAGCCATTAATTTACCGGTCTTTGCCATTGAGGCAAATTCAGACTTTTCATCTATCTTTAGTGCCTCATCATATTTGGAAATTGCATCGTCAAACTTACCCTGTTCTCTCAACATATCTCCTTCTTCAACAAGCGACTTCTGTTTATTGCAACCCATCATCATAGCGGTTAGAATTACGATACAAATGAAAATCTTTTTCATAACATATCTCCTTTTTGAGTTGACGAAATACATAATACTATTTATCTGCAAAAATTGCAAGATATACAGCCAATTTTCCCGATGCCAGTTTTATAGCATGTGGCATTGTAGAATCAAAATATGCAGAGTCACCCCTCCGTAAAATCTCTGTTCTCCCCATAATTTCAAATTCTATTTCACCCTCGATGACATAAATAAATTCTTCTCCGGGATGAGTGAGACTGACCTTGTTGTGTTCTCTGGACTCCTCTGTAAGTGTAACGAGGAATGGTTCCATGAGTCTTTCCCGTTTCTCAAATCCCAGAGAAAGGTACTGGACTCCCATACTCTCCAGATTCTTCCCCTGAAATCTGGAGATGTATCCACCGTCATCTTTGCGGACAAGGGAGTAAGCCTTTCGGGGACCTTCTTCAAAAAACCTGCCTACTTTTATATTAAGTGCTTTGGCTATTCGAGTAAGAGTGCCCAGAGGTGGACTTATTTTGTGCTCTTCAATATCCTTAATCATCTGTTCGCTTACACCAGATTCTCTTGCGAGCATCTCAAGACTCATATTCATTGTTTCTCTGTATTTTTTTAATTTGCTACCAACATCAATCTCGCTCAACATCTGTGTACTCCTTCTATTTTTTCTCAGCCTGAGCCTTGAAGCTGTTTAGCATCTCAGGAAGATTTACTTTTGTGAGCATATCTACAATCTTGCCAGGGACGAGTAGACCAAACTTTATCTCAACCTGATAGATTACCTTTGTTTTACCGTCACCTGCGTCCTGCACCTCCCACGAACCGTAATTGTCCTTCATCACATCGCCTTTGATGAAACTCCATTCAATCTTATCCTGAGATCTCTTCATCTTGAGTGTATACTTTACCGTTTTGATCAGATCTATTTCGTATGTTACTTCTCTCTCATCTGGTCCAATGTCACGATATGTTATCGATTTTACCTCTTTTAGAAATTTTGAATAATTATCAAAATCCCATACCACATCCAGAAAATGTTCTTTTGAACAATCTACGATAATCTCACTTCTTACCATATATCTCTCCTTGATGACTATATCTTAATAGGTATTTTTGATTTTGTCAAAGTGAAGTTCATTGTAGAAGTCCACCCATCTGTCTGATGTTTTCTACTCTGTTCACAACAAGTTCTGTCAGACCTGAGATTATATTGAGGTTAAAACTGTATTTTTTGGTAAATAGTCTAATGTTTTCATACCTGCGGTCTATCTCTGAAAAAACCTCATTATGTCCTTTGAGGGTGACTATATTGAAAGAGCCTCTCCTGTCCTGTTGAAAATCCAGAATGTCATCTGTTAATTGGAATAGCGTGCCAAAATCTTCTCCAAATTTTATAATATCCTCTTTTACAAATTCTTTATCCGAACATATTGCGCCACACATTGAAGAAAGAATGAACATATTTGAAGTCTTGAGCGTTATTAGAAGATGTGGGTCTATCTCTCTCTGTCCTGAGGAATAATCAATATCCAGTATCTGCCCGCCGACCATTCCATAGGAGCCAGCACAGGATGAAAACAGTTCCAATATCTGCACCCGCTTTGACTCAGTTAATTGTTGGGCGGAGGCAACCATTCCAAATGCGTCTATAAGTAATGCATCTCCTGCCAGCAGCGCAATAGCCTCTGAGAATTTTTTATGAACAGTCTCCCTTCCACGTCTATAGTCATCGTTGTCTATACAGGGCAGATCATCGTGAATCAGAGAGAATGTGTGTACAAGTTCGATTGCGCTTGCTATCGGGAGAACAGTGTCTGTGGTGGATCCAAGCTCATCGCAGATACCAAAGGCAATTGCCGGTCTCAACATCTTTCCACCGGGAAAGATTGCATAGTTTATTGCTTCGTATAATTGTTCGGGTATGTTTTTCTTTTTTGAAGAATAAAACTCTTCAATGTAAAGATCTACTCTACTTTTAACTGAGGCAAGATATGATTGTATATCAGTCATCAGAGTCCTCTATAAGTTCGGGGTCAATATAATAATAAACCCCTTCCTCAGAGTCATAATATTCCCATCTGCCGTTGTAAAAATAGACCCATCTGTTGTTGAACCATCTTCTTGGATGTCCACAGAATTCATCATGGATATGGCTATCGTGAACGAGAACAGTAGAACCACTCCTGCTTACAACTATAGGTGTGAATGAAAGACCAAGAGAGAAATGGTGCGAATGTCTTCCCCTATGATGGCAGGAGAAGAAAAGAAGTAGAATAATCAAAAAAATATACAGATGGATCTTCATATAAATTCAACAGAATCAACAAAACGGCGGTACACAATAATCAATTTTACAGACTGACCACCGATTGTGGGATATACTGTGAATATCTGTGCGGTTTCGGTATAGTCTTTTGAGATTCCCTCTATGGTTCTCTCATCCTTAAATTTTACTCTTATTTTTGTGCCATGGGTCTCCTCTGACTGTTCCCCCGGCTTTTTCATAAGAAAAATCGCCTTTATATCGGTTATTGGAAGCCTTAGAGATGTACTTAAACTCTCGTCCTCAAAGAGCTCTATTTCATTATAAGAAGAATCGAGTATCTTGATTATACCTCTTCTGGCATCTCCATCAATCATGTGAACAGCGGCTTTTGTTGGGGAGTCAATATATGTATGAGTCGTTTCAGAGGGCGTGACCGGGGAGAGAAGTTCAGCGGGTAAAACATCTTCAATAACTGAAGCTACTACTGCCTCCGGCTCTAAGTTTGCTTGAGGTGGATTGTTTGCTGGAGCAATATCAACTCCACTCAAAAAGTCAATTCCTATTGGAGAGTTTTCGGTCTGAGTGGGCTCTACTTTGGGAGTCTTAAATGTATCTGGTTCTGTCTGAGAAATGATCTCTTCAATATTAATGGGTACCGAGTCAATAGCTGGCTTGAGGTTTGTTGATTGAGAGACTTCTGTCTGAACCGGGGTAGTTGGGCTCAGGATATCCTCAATGTTAATTGTGGGTACAGCGGGCTCAGGATTAACCGTGGGGCTCTCGACATCTATCTTCCGGGGGACAGTATCTGCAATACTGTCAGGAAAACTGGCAGGCGCCTGAATTTTTGGCATCTCAGGTAGTACATTCTCATTACTATCTGGCATATTTTGTGAGGTAGATATATCTTCCTGGATTACATTTTCGAAGGCATTATCAATGTGAGTCGATAGGTCATCTGTATCAAGTAATTTTGAGTCTGTAATAGCCTCTTTCCTTTCATCAAATGTAGTATCGGGTGTTGCCTTTATCTCTGGTGATACCTCTTCAACTACCTCTGCCATCTCAATAGGTTCATCTTCTGGTTTAACAATCGGCACTGCACTCTCTGTAATTTCTATCTTTCTCTCTATTTGAGTTATTTCTTCCTTTATAGGCTCAGGAGGTATGTCCGGTAATACAGGTGATGGTTCTATGTTTTCACTTACTGGAAGGCTTGTCTCTGATATTACAGAGGCGAGATCTACTGTCTCATAGGGATTATTCTGTTCTATATTGGGCTTTTCTTCAATAATTGTATTGACAACTTCTTTTACTTTTATTGTGGGTTCATCAGGTTTTTTGATGTCTGCAGGTTCAACCCTCTTCTTTATCTCTGAGGAAGAGACTCTCTGCCTTTCGTGCGAGATGTGCTGCTCGGATGTTTTTGGCACTGGTGTCTGAAATAGTTCAAACTCAAGAAAAAATTTAAGAGCCTG
>JBBISZ010000041.1:0-13309 GCA_037441045.1 Deltaproteobacteria bacterium
TCACAATCATCATTTTTTAGACACTCAACACATTTTCCGTGATCTCCGAGATTCTCATTGCATAGTTTCCTATCTGGAAAATTCTCAGGAGGACAATCGGCATTTAACTTGCAGCCTTCCACACACTCCCCATCAAAACATATATTCCCAAGATTACATTCACTATTCTTTGTGCATTTCTTTCCCCCGTCAGGATTGACAATGACATCAGATGTGTCAGTACCGGAGATATCAGAATGAATAATTATATCCCCTGATACATCTACAGATGACTCTCCACTACTCGTATCTGATGAACAGTTAGCAAACAAGTAAAAACCCGTAATCAATAGCACCAAATAAATAAGCAATGTTTTCATCTGAAACCTCCTTTTGAGAGAGCAATTTATTATATACTTTACAATAAAGTAAGTCAAACTTTGATTATACTTTGTGTGGTTTCAATTTTAAAATGTCACACTTAATTACAAAATTAAAAACTAAAATGACACAGTTTCAGTATTCCTATTCTTAAGAAGATTTTTTCCTAAGAAGAAACCTTTATAATATAAAATTACATTATAATTGCTCACGATATATTTGATAACAGGAATCATTAAGAATCCTGAGATGATGCTCCACAATATTAAAAAGTCGATTATTTAGATAAATAGTGTCTAAAAAATAAGGGATAAATACCTGCAAATGTGACATAACCCTATACCCTAATATGAAGTTTAAATGTCGTACTTGAAGTGAAAAAATTGGATTTTAAAATTTATATTACAAATATTATAATTTATATCGCATATTCAAACAACAATTTTCATAATACCTGCAGAGTTATATGCTTTAAAATAGTTTTTCTACAGGAGTCTTTCTGGATGGCAATTTATCTAACTTAATCATAAAAGTTTCAAAAAGCCTGTTCTGTTATCTAATAGGATAAAACTGTTTGACAAATATTCAAATTTATTTTATCTAAAAGATACTTCTGTTAAGGGAAGTCTGTGAGAATCAGACACGGTCCCGCCGCCACTGTGAGAGAGGCAGCAGAACCTGTATCTGTCACTGTCATCAGGATGGGAAGACAGATATATAAAAATACCGCCTCTTAAGTCAGGAGACCTGCAGGAGTATTTAACTGTATATCTCTTCGAGCGAGGGAGATGGTGAGCAGATTTTTATTTTTAATATCACTCCTATTAATTCCATTCAGTATTCAATCTATTGGGCTTCGGGAAATCAATATAGAGGACGAATATGAAGAGTCTACAGGCAACCCCACCTCCTCAACTGAGGTTATAAAAGTAAGAGATGATACCGCTTCGCCCATAGATCTACAATCAGAAATAAAATCTACAACAGGTATTCAGATCAATTCTACTGGTTCTGTTGATTCATTCTCTACGATAATGATAAGGGGAGCCTCTTCAAGCGGTACAGATATCTTCTTAAACGGCGTCAGGCTCAATTCATCTATGATGAGTACTTTTGATATATCACTAATTCCTGACGAACTTATTGAAAAAATAGAGATATACAAGGGTTTTTCCCCCGTGAGTCTCGGTACTCCAAATCTGGGCGGTGCTGTAAATATTATCACCCGAAAGGGAGAAAGTTCCAATTGTGGACTTAAACTATCATACGGTTCATTTAATTCAATGAATATAAATGGTTTTTCTTCATATAAAAATGGGGATTCAAATTACTTTATATCCGTTTATCTCAGAAAAACAGATGGAGATTATGAGTTCGTAAATCACAATGGTACACCTTTGAATAAAGAGGATGATAGAATTGAGTTGAGACAAAATAATTTTCGAAGTGAGTATTCGCTATATATCGGCTCCAGTAAAAGAGTAAACGGGTATTATAGTCTCAATGTTTTTGTTTTACCATTCTTCTCAAAAGGGGGACTCTCAGGTATTGAAAATATAAAGACTGAGAATGCCTCATTTAATTCTTTGAGAAACATATTTTCCCTCGAAAATCAGTTTGCTTTCAGGAGTTTTCTTAACAAAGCCACTCTTGGATATTCCAACATATATTCAAATACAGATTATGATGACAGATTGGGAGAGCTCAATCCTATGTCTGCTGATCAAATAAACACCTCTTCGATCAAACATCAGCTCTACATGGTCTCTGATCTTGCCTTTTTTAGAAACTATTTGTTAATGCGGTTTTCACTCTCAGACGAAACTATTGATAGGCTGAGTCTGTTGCATTCTGATAATTATTTTTCAGGTAAGAGACAGGAGTATTCGGCATATCTTGAAGACAGTATAGAATTAATTAATGATCGGTTATTCTTTATACCCTCATTGGGGATTAAAAAGATTGATGATTCTGTAAACTATTCGTCTAAATATTTAATGGAGAAGGATAAAAAGATATCAAATGATAGGGACATCAGGACTCTTAGAGGTGGGTTGTATTTGAGATTGACTGATGAATTCAATATAAAATCGGCTATAACTTATGTTGAAAGGTATCCTGATATATATGAGATGTTTGGTGATGGTTTATATATTCAACCAAACCCAAAATTGAAAAATGAAGAGGGGAGATTATTTGAGACAGGGCTGGAGCTCGATATACCATATTTATTTGTTTCTTATACCCTGTTTATAAATAAGTACGAAAATCTTATTCAATTCTGGCAGAACTCTCAGAGAAGTATAAAGGCTGATAATATCTCAAAGGCTGAGATATATGGCAGTGAATTTAGATTCAAGCCCTCAATACACAAAAGTCTATTGGTACTTCTGGGATATACTCATCAGGAGCCCATAAATAAAACTGATATCCCATCTATCAAAGATAAGATTTTGCCGTTTAGATATACCGATAGTATTAACCTCAATATTGGGATTATATTTAATCCATTCAAATTTGAGTATGAGTATAGATATACATCTCAGAATTTCTTTGATTCCCCCAATCTTCTTCCAGAGGGAGGAACCGGAGATAGAAGTATTCACGATATTATAGTGGATTATAGGTTATCCAGACTGAATGCGATAGTAAGTTTTGAGATAAGAAACATCACTGACAATCGGGTTGAGGATATAGCCGGCTATCCGCTCCCCGGCAGGATGTTTTATCTCGGTGTTCAAAAAACATTTCAATCACAAGGAGGTAATTTATGAAAAGAGTATTTTTAATGATTGTTCTCATGATTGTTTTTATTTACAATTGTGGGACAGATGATAACAATGAGAAACAGGATGCTGGAACCGATGCTATTTTAGAGGATGTAACCAGCACAGATGGAGGTTTGAAGAGTGATTTTGCATTCGTGGTAAATGCGGCTCCTGACTACAGCAGCGGTTCATTCTCTATTGTAGAACTCTCCTCAAAGAATGTTGAAAAGAACAAAGGAGTAATTCACTCAGATGCAGTTGCAAGAGTCTATGGGGATCTGATCTATGTTGTAAACCGCATGGGTGCAGATAATATTACAATTATCAATCCCCAATCAGACTATTCAGTTGTGAAGCAGTTTAGTGTTGGAAGTGGCAGCAATCCACAGGATGTTGTGGTGGTTGGAGAAAAAATATTTGTCTCTTTACAATTGAGCAACACTGTTCCTGTATATAGCAACAAGACTTATGAAAAGATTGCTGAGATAGATACCTCAAGATATGCAGATAAGGATGGCTTTTCAGAGCCGGGTGAGATGATTTTTGCAGAAAATAAACTCTACATAACAATTATGAGACTTGATAAGGACAATTATTACTCACCTACAGATAAAAGTTATATCATTGTTGTGAATCCATCCGATTATAGCATTGAAAAAGAGATAGAACTTGGTGCCACAAACCCGTTTGCAGGAATTGTATATGATAAGGAGAACAGCAGGATATTTATTGGAGAGACAGGTAACTTTGGCTCAAAAGACGGAAGAGTTGAGCTACTCGATACAAAGAGTGATATCATATCCCAGCAGATAATTCCTGAATCGGAATGGGGAGGAGACCTCAATAGAATCGGGTATGCAAAAAATAAGGTATTTACAGTTGTAAGCGATGAGAACTTTAATACAGTTTTAAAGGTATTTGACCTTATCTCCTCAAAATATAACACCGTCTATTCTACTACAGGTTTTAATATTGCGGGAATAAACATCTTTGATGAATCTGAGTTATATCTTTGTGACAGAACAAAGGAGAAGCCAGGGCTTAGAATCTTTGATGTCGTAACTTATAATCAAAAGACGGTAGATCCAATAGATACGGGTCTCCCGCCGGTGGGTCTGACTTTTTTTAAGAAATAGGTACAATGCCAGCTCAAATCTCAAAATTAGGTGCCCTCTCAAATTTTAGAGGGGGCATCTCTTTTACAATTATTTTGTTACTTCTATTTTTAAAAGTATTTACTGTTGAGGCAAGGGTCTACCCGCTTGATGGAGAGGAAATTGCCCCTAAATACAACCCAAAAATAGTATCGCTTGCTCCATCAATTACTGAGATTCTCTATTTCCTCAATCTTTTACCTAATATTGTGGGTGTGACAAGATATGATGATTTCCCTGAGGAGGTAAAGGGTATTGAAGTAGTAGGTGGATATCTGGATATAGATGTTGAGAGGGTAATAAGGCTCAAACCGGATATCGTACTCTGTGAACCAAATTCGGGTATAAAAAATTCTGTAGAACTTCTCTCGAAGAGTGGGATAAAGGTATATGTTGTAGATGTTAAATCTGTCTACGACATTCTGGATTCTATTGAAAAGATAGGAAAGTTATTTTGCAAAGAAAAAGAGACAAAGGATATATTAAACGGACTGCTTGAGCAATATAGATATCTTCAATCTTATCTTAAATATGGGGAGAAGAGTGGACTGATAATCTTAAATGAAAACCCTGTAATGGTTGCGGGGGTACACTCTTTCGTAGGTGAACTACTGACCTTATCGGGAGTAAACAACTCATATACTGGCCCACAAAAGTATCCAGTTATTGATATTGAGATGCTCAAGCATATGAAGATTGATTTTATAATAAATGTCTCCGAATCAGTGATGGGAGGAAGTGGCCTGAATAACAAAAGAGATCCATTTTATCTAAAAAGGATACTTACTTCTGCTCAGGAATTTTTTTATATAAACAACCCTGTATTTATAAGGCCATCACCACGCTTCATAGAGGCACTGCAGATCCTATGTTCTATCAGTTCGTCATTTTATTGCTTTTGAAAAAATACTCTGTCAAATAACAAAGGAAGACACAAAATCCTTATATCATATGAATTAACCGAGTGATAAGATCTATTTCCCTTAAAATTTATTATCATACCTGTCTAAAGCTACCTGATAATAAAAATTAAAATAAAACCTATGGCAGGTAGAATAGCGGATTTCGTGCCTTTGTATTATCTCTTATCTCAAAGTGTAGATGAGGCGCTTCTGCATTCCCTGTTGAACCCACCTCTCCTATCTCCTGTCCCTTTTTTACATCATCATTCTCTTTTACATAGTTGATCTTGTTGTGTGCATATACAGTAATAAAATCTCCAGTATGTTTTATTATTATTACATTTCCATAATTCCTGAGTTTATTGTCTGAATAGATGATAGTTCCACTTTCTGCTGCAACTATCTTTGTCCCTTCTGGCGCTGCTATATCAATTCCTTTATGATTCTTACCATTTCTGACTCCAAAATAGCTTACTACCTTACCTTTTACGGGCCAGATAAACTTCCCCTTAAAAGTCCTTATCTCCTGACTCTTCTCTTCATTCTTCTTTTCTCCAATAGTCGTATCTTTCTTTATTCTCTCTTCTTCTTTCTTTTCATTATCAGGTTGTAATTCGGGTTGAACCGGTATTTCAACCACCCTGATCTCCTTTGCTCCCGGGATAAATATCCTCTGCCCCTCTTTTATTTTTGAGGTATCATCTATATCATTTATCTCCGCAATTTCCTGAAGATCCACACCATAAGCCTTTGAAATTCTGAAGAGATTCTCCCCTCTTTTTACAGTGTGATAAACTCCGTCTTCTCCAATATTTACCTTATCCTCCTCAATCAGATTCCATCTGGGAGATGGACAACCTGTGAGAAATTGCAGAATTATTATCAGAAATATCAGGAATAAGAAAATTAATATCTGATTTTTGCAATTCATCTCAACTTGAGGCTCTTTATCTGTCTTCTTAATATCGAAAGAGTCTTATAGTCGGTCTGATCTATTTTGAGTGGGGTTATAGATATTTTGTTATCTCTTATTGCATAGACATCCGTTCCTGCTCCGTTGTCAGTATTCATAGGTTCTCCCGCTATCCAGAAATATTCTCTCCCTCTTGGATCTTTTCTTTTTTCTATTACTTTATCATATCTTCTGCTTGAAAGGCGGGTAATTACAATATTATAATCTGGACTTTTTATCTCTGCTGGCATGTTGATATTCAGGTATGTACCTTTAAAAAGTGACCTATTTGTCCTAATCTTATCTATAAAATCCCTTATAAACATTGCATGACCTGTAAAATCTCTGACTGTGTAATCCACGCAGGATGCTGCAATTGACCTTATCCCCAGAATTGCACCTTCAAGGGCAGCCGCTACCGTCCCTGAATATGTTACATCTGTTCCAAGATTCGGACCCTGATTTATACCCGAAATTATAAGGTCTGGCTTTTTCTTGAGAATACTAAACAGAGCCAGGTTTATACAATCGGTGGGGGTCCCGTTTATAGCATAGTGAAGACTGTCAATCTTCTTTATCCTCAAGGGTGAATGTAATGATATAGAATGAGCTGTGGCGGACATCTCTCTCTCCGGGGCAATGACCATTATTTTGTGTAAAGGTTTTAGTGTTTCAAAGAGGGCTGTTATGCCTTTACTATCTATTCCATCATCATTGGTCAGGAGAATAAACATAAAACCTATCCATATTCATTATTCATTTTATTGAGGAATTACTTTTTTTTTTCTTCGCCCTGCAAAAGCGAGATTATCTGCTTTATATTCCTATAATTAGGATTCTGCTTATAAATCTTATTGAGATAAAACAGTGCTTCACCTTTATCTTTTATTTGAAGATATGCATTACCGATCTGGTATAAAAATTCGGTCTTCTGTTCTTCTGTAATCTCATCATAATTTAATAATTTCTTAAAGATTGAAATGGCATCCGTATATCGCTTGCGTTCAAGATTTATCATTGCAATCATATTGAGAGAGAGGATCTCTCTTTCTTCATTCTGCATCGCTATCTTAAACTCTTCTATAGCCTCATCATATAATCCCATATCTTTATACGCACATCCAAGATCAAAGTGCGCCTGAGCATCATTTGCATCTATAATCTTTGAAAGTTGTTTTTTTGATTCTGATAAAATCTGTTCTATCGGGATATCAAGGCTCTCAGGTTTTTCAATAGATTCCTCAATGGATGTTGATGCATTATCTTCCTGCTTTCCTGTAAGTTCTTTGAGCCTTGCCCTTGCCACTGGATGATCTGGATCTCTTTCCAATATACTTTTGTAGATTTCAATAGCGTCGTCGATTAACTGTTGAGATATGAAAAACTCCGCCTCTTCCACCTCTTCAGAAAAATCTGTGGTCTCTTCAGTTGATTGTTGTTCTTGTACCTGATTGGATGAGGCCGATTCTCCCATGGCATCTGCGCTGATTACCTCCACCTCTTCATTACTATTATCTGCTGAATGAACCTCTATGACCTCCTCTGGCTCCTCAACAATATCCACATCTATATCAGGTTTTGGCTGATTCTGAGCCTTTTCATCTTCCTGAAATTGATACTGATCAAGTTCTACTACCTCCTCAGAGATCTCCTCGATCTTTCCGTGTTCAAGCATATCATAAGTGCTCTTTGCTGCATCATTGAGCGGATCAAGTTCTATAACCATCAACAGGTACTTCTTTGCATCCTCTATCTTCTCCTTTTTGAGGAGTATATTGGCGATATTCATATATGTTGAAATTAACTGTTCTGCATCATTTGAACTCTCAAGAAGAGATGCAAGCTTAAGGTGGGCATCCAGATTTTCAGGATCCAGAGACATTATCGTCTTGAGGTGACCCATAGCCTTCTGTTTTAATCCATATTTGAGGTAAACATCAGTCTCTGTAAGCAGCCGGGGTATATCAGAGGCAGTAAGTTGCTTATCCTTTTTTTGAGCTATTGGAATTGATTTTGAGATAGAGGGTTCAGGTGCGGGCTTGGGTGCAGAAGAGATCTTAGGTATTTCTCTTGAAACGGGCTTGAACTCTCTGGATTTGACAGGACCTGTACTGGATGGAACAGAATCTGTAATCCGTGATGAGAGCTCTCTGGATACAGGGGCAGAGGATACCTCTTTTCCTGTAAGTGTAGTAATAATCCTTCTAATACCATCAGCCTCTTTTGTCTTTCCGGATGCGGTATACACATTTAAGAGTTCCTTGTAGGCTGCAACAGCATTTGCTATCTGATTGTTCTTTCTAAAGACATCCGCTATAAGATTGAGAACTCTTGGTTCCTTTGGGTTGATCTTGTATGCCTGCTGAAGTTTCTGCATGGTGGTTGTAAAATCTCCTCTTGACAGGTAGATCTCTGCTATCTCGATCAGATGTTCAATATTTTCTGGATCTATGGCAGTAAGCCTTTCCAGAACTCTTATATATTCATCAAATCTATTGTTTTCCTTTAAAAATTGGGCAGTGTTCTTATATTCGCCAATCGCCTCCTGATTCATACCTTCCCTGTAGTATATCTCCGCAAGTTTCATCCTCATAAGAATGTCATTTGGAGAGAGCTCCAGTACTTTTTTGATAATTTCAAGCGAATCCTTGTAATTGCCATTTTTTTCATAGATGGCTATCATTGCGTTGTATTGATTAATTGCTTCATTTACGATTCCAAGTAAGGAATATGCCTGAGCCAGCCTGTCGTAGATATCTAATCTTGAGGCATCTATCTTAAGAATATTCTTATAAATCGCTACAGCCTTTAAGAAGAATCCCTGTTTTGTATAAACATCGGCAACCTTTGAGTAATTTTCAATGGCGTTCTTACTATCACCCATTCTGGCATACAACTCTGCTATCTTCTGAATGGTTCTTACATCATCAGGCTCTTCTGCAACAATCTTCTGAAGTTCCTTGATAGCCTTATCAAACTGGCCTTTCTGAATAAACTTTGTTGCTTCCTGATTAACCTTGTCTTTGTTGATAGCCAATTTAAACCTCTAAACCTTTTATTTTTTAAGGGCTACCCTTTCGATATACTCTCCAGTCCTTGTATCAACCCTTATAACATCCCCCTCATTGATGAAAAGAGGTACCTGCACCTTTGCACCTGTGACAAGTTCAGCAGGTTTTGTTGTATTGGAAACCGTATCCCCCTTAAAACCAGGATCTGTCTTGACGACTGCAATGTCCATAAATGTCGGTAGTTCAATCCCTATAACCTTGCCCTTATAAAAGAGTATATAAACCACGGTGTTTTCAAGCAGGAATAGTCTTGAATCTCCCAGTGTAGAACTATTTATCTCTATCTGCTCAAAACTCTGCTGATCCATAAAAAAGTATGAATCACCATCCGCATACAGAAACTGCATCTCTTTTTCCTCAAGGTCTGGCTTACCAACTTTTTCTCCCGATTTGAATGTAATTTCAAGGACATTGCCGGTAATCAGATTTTTGATCCTTGTGCGGGTAAATGCGTTGCCTTTTCCGGGCTTCACATGTTGAAAATCCACAATCTCGTATGGCTCACTGTTGTATTCAATCTTGAGTCCTTTTCTAAAATCTGATGTATCGTACATAAATTCCTCCAATAATCTTATAGTTGTGCCCGAATATCATCCTCAATGACCTTCAATAGATATCTTGCCTTACCCCCTATTGCATCAGCAGAAAGTACTGAAGCGAGAAAATAATTGTCTTTGATAGGTTTTATAATGAGTATAAACTTATCTGTTTTTATTGTAATCTCGTCTGTTGTTCCAAATCCGTTTTCTCTTATTAGAGAAATGGTCTGTTTGAGCTCATTCAGTATCTGAAGCACGAGTTCACCTGCCTCCGAGCTCTCATTCTCTTTTGGAAATGAAGCAATTGGAATTCCTTCCTCATCTATGACTGCGCAGAGAATAGCACCATCCATTTTATCAAAGGTCTTCTTCAGAATATCCTCAAACATTTATAAACTCCTTCTTTCTCCGGGTTTTTATAATCTCAATCCTCCTCAGCATCTCCTGCAACATCTGTATCCTGTTCTGTATAGTACTATTTTTTAAGCGGGTATGTGAAAAATTGCCTCCAATCATATCTATAATAGAACTCACTGATGAGACTGTAATCTCCTCTATCGTCTTAAAGATATCACTCGCTTTAAAAGGTTTTATCGGAGTTTGAGGCTTAAGCGGTGTCTCTGCAACATTATTAGTGACATTATTGACTGTTGAAACTGCGATATCAACTTTCGGTACCGGTTTGGAAACAAAATCCTGCCCCTTTTCAAGAATTCTGGGTCTGGACTTTAATTTTCTTATATTTACAAGAATCTTTTCTAATCTTTGAGCCTTTTTCTCCTTTGTCTCCCTGCTCATTGTAAGCACAGGGTCTATTTGCTCTACCTCCCTGATAAGAGATTCGTACTTGCTGGCATCCTGCAAAGTACCATTATTCAGTAATTCGTTATAAACCCTGAAAGCCTCAAGATATTTCTTCTGGCTTATCAGTATATTGAGCATTGTTTCATTATTGAACTCATCATTCATAGCAATATTGTAATTAATTTATAACACTTTAAAAGTCAATAGATTAATGTTACTTTGATTGAAACATAGTTAAACCCCCAACAATTCTTTTAACCTATGACAAAATTTACTATACAAACAATATTTTGTATTTACATAATTGAGATTTGACTGATATAATTATAAGGATAAGTTTTACGGAGGCTTTATGCACAAGAACACTCTACTTATCATATCAATCTTAATAATTGTTTTTACACCTGCTATTGTCTTTTCTGAAAGGCTCACACTAACCGAGCTTAAGGAGATACTCAAGAAGGAAAATGCGACCTGGCAGGCGGATGAGACAAATATATCCAGATTGCCCGAAGAGGTGAAGGCAAGATTATTTTCAAAAAACATAGTTAAATTGCCAGAGGATCAGAATACATTCAGAGGTGGAATAGTTGGTGCAGTCCCGTCCAGATTTGATTGGAGGAATTATAACGGAAAGAATTTTGTAACACCCATAAAAAATCAGGAAGACTGTGGTGCATGCTGGGCGTTTGCATCTACTGCTGCACTTGAATCAAAATATCTAATACAGACAAATAAATCATATAACAACATGCTGGACTTATCTGAGCAGATACTTGTATCCTGTAACAATTTTGGAGGTGGATGCAATGGTGGTTATCTGGAAGACGCAGCAGCCTTCTTAAAGAACTATGGCACTTACGATGAGACTTGTTATCCATATAAGGCTGCCGATTCCTCCTGTTCATATGCCTGTGATTTATATGGGACTTACGCATTCAAGATATCTTCCTATCAAAGAGTAAGTCAATCCACCACTGCGTTAAAAGAGGCGGTCTATACCTATGGACCAATTCCCGTCGCAATGATTGTTTATGAAGATTTTGAGTATTATCAGAGCGGAATATATACACACCAAAGTGGTTCTCAGGAGGGTGCCCACGCAGTCCTGATTGTCGGGTGGGACGATTCACAAAGCTGCTTTATAGTAAAAAATAGTTTTTCTACAGCATGGGGTGAGAGCGGATATTTCAGAATAGCATATTCAGAGGTAAATGGTGATACAGATTTTGGGTATAGTGCAGTGGCTTATGGTAATATTACCGCATCAAACTATGTTCAGACAATGTTATCCACTGACCCTGCCGGAAAGACTATGAAATTTGACAATATTTCTATTACCACTCCTGTAATTTACAGCCTCCCCTCAAACTCATCACACTCAGTAAACATCAATAGCGCGTTTTATGAATCTGATCAGAAGACAAGATATGTTTTTGATAGTAGATCTGACGGAAAAGGAATAAATGATAATGTTGTAATTCCTTCAACTGATTCATCCATTCTCTGGAATTATAAGACACAGTATCTTATAAAGACATCGGTAAATAGCACCGTATATGGTAGAGTTGATCCCGACTGTTCCTCGGGCTGCTGGGATGATTACTGGAAGGTAGTAACATTTACTGCAATTCCAAATTCGGGATATCAATTCAAAAACTGGAGTGGAGATCTCAGTGGAAGCACCAACCCCATAAAATTTAATATTATGTCCCCAATGACTTTTACAGCAAATTTTGAAGTGGCTACTGTAAAAAAATATACCATCAATGCATCTGCAAGTTCAGGCGGAAGGATAAATCCATCAGGTACAGTTTATGTAACTGAGAATGGTTCTCAGACATTTGATATTATTGCTGATAATGGATATTCGATTGAAGATGTTCTGGTAGATAACAAATCTGTGGGTGCTGTAAGCAGATATGTATTCAGCAATGTAACCTCAAACCATACGATATATGCAAAATTCGTCTCAAATACAATCCCCACATTTACCATATATGCATCTGCATCAAATGGAGGAAAGATACAACCTTCCGGGAATGTAGTTGTAAGAAAAGGTGCTTCTCAAACATTTAGCATTGTTGCTGATTCAGGTTTTGTCATTGATAGTGTTATGGTAGATGGAAAATCAGTGGGAAGCGTGGGCTCTTATATATTCAGCAATGTTGTATCCAATCATACTATATCCGCCAGTTTTAAACCTCAAAATCAAAATCAGGAATATGCCAAGCTCTCCATAAAATATTCAGGTGGAGGAGAAGGGACTGTGATGAGCTCACCTGCGGGTCTTACCTGCCATAATGATTGTTCGGGCTGGTTTTTGAAAAATAGTACTATCAAACTATATGCAACTCCCTCTAATGGAAGTACCTTTGAGGGCTGGAATATAGGAAGTTGTGGTAAGAACAAAGAGTGTAGTATAGTCTTAAATTATGATACACCAGTGGTTGTGTACTTCAAACTGATTGACAGCGGCGAAAATGACGGCAATACAGATGAGCAGAATCTTGAGGAGATGGTAAAATCGAGCGGCTGCTCATGCAGTTTTATTGAATAGGTTATTCTCGGGAATAAGAGAGAAAAAAGTAGTCTAACTTATAAGTCACAATAGTGAAGTTAGTATTTCATAACTCCAGATGTATAAAACAGAACATTTGAACTTGTTTTTTTGGCATTATATGATATTAATAAGCGGATATGCAAAGGCTCATTGACAATTGAATATGAGATGTTTCTGGTCTTGCATCATACAAATT
>JBBISZ010000042.1:0-13266 GCA_037441045.1 Deltaproteobacteria bacterium
GAAATACCATGTGCTATATAATATTTCCCTTCTAAAAGAGGTAATATCCTTAAAACACAGATGTCATTGAGGGACATGAAGAGAGAAGAGCTGTTTAAGATATATATGCAGATAAACCAGATCATCGGAGAATCTGTATTACAGATGGGGGGTAAATTTATTGAATCGAGTAAGAAAGGACTTGTTATTTGCCCGTCTGATGATAGTTGCTATAAATATAAGAAAAAATTTTTAGAGATTATATGGAGATGGTGATTCAGGATGTCATATAAACACTACAAAATTTAATCCCTAAAAAATGTCAGGACAAACAGGATACAGTACATCACTATTGCACAATATTATCGCTCATATAACAAAATTTATCACATGTCTAATTTATCAAAATAATATTTTTCTTGACATTGGTAAAACTCGGATATAATTATTCCCTCGTTCTTTGATAATTGAATTTGAAAGGTTTTATTTTATTGACACACTTTCAAAATCCTGTTAGTAATACCATCTTATTAAGGACGGTTTTTTTTCAACAATAACCCCAAGGAGGTGTTTAGATGAAGAAAGTAGTATTTTTAGCAGTAGTAGTTTTCCTGATGGGCATTTTCTTTGTAGGTTGCAATCAGGAAGAGATCAAGAAACTGAACGAGCAGGTAAGCTCTCTTACACAGGAGAGAGATGGTCTTAAAGCAAAAGAGGCCGAACTCACCAAGGCAAGAGATGATCTTCAGAACCAGCTCAACACATTGAAGGCAGAGAACGATCAGCTCAAGAAGGACATGGAAGCATGCCCAAAGAAAGAGGAGAAGAAGGAAGAGGCAAAGAAGGGCGCTCCTGAGAAGAAGGAAGAGAAGAAAGAGGCAAAGAAGGGAGAGAAGAAGGCAGCCCCAACAGCCCCAGCAGAAGAGAAGAAGCCAAAGTTCAAGGCTGCTCCTGCAAAGGCAAAGTAATTTAGTAAATTTTCAAGACAAAAACCCTGTGAATCATACGGTTCACAGGGTTTTTTTATTTTAAAGCAAAAGGTATTTTAATATTCAACAAATAAGATAAATAAAACTCTCAGGGTAATAATTTTCACCTATCATATTATATAGTTGGCTTTTCCATAATTTATTATCTGGCTTTTAGAAAAATTTTTTAATTTACTTACTTTAAGTATTGGTATAACAAAATTATTTCCTATGGCAATACTGGAAGCAAAAAATCTAAATAAGAGATTCAAAATATCAAGAAGAAAAATTGATATAATTTTGCACCCATTCAAGAATACATACAAAGATGTCTTAAATGAAATAAATTTTTGTATAGACACAAACGGAATATACTCTCTTGTAGGTCCAAACGGCTCTGGAAAATCAACATTATTAAGAATATTATGTGGAATATTAATGCCTGACACAGGATCGGTAAAAATCAACAACAGCCCTATTTCAATTAATCCCGAAAAGGTATTTTTGATCTCAGACTCAGAAAAGGGATTTTACCCGCGTCTATCACTTATCAACAATTTACAATTCTTCTCCTCGCTTATAGAAAATAGTAAACCAGGCCAAGAAATTAATATTGAAAGCCTGCTTGAAGAATTTGGCCTCAAGGAGGAGAGAGACACCCGATTTCAGGAGCTTTCAAGCGGAACCAGACAGAGACTCGCCATTGCAAGGGCAATGCTTTTTGATCCACAAATAATCCTTTTTGATGAAATAACAAAAGGGGTAGATATCAAACAGCAACAGATAATTTATGAACTGCTATACAGATTGAAAAATAGTGGCAAGACAATAATATTTGCGACACATATTATGGATGAGATAATAAATCTGTCAGACAAAATAATACTCATAAACGATGGAAGATTAATTGGATTCTCTACTTATTCAGAAATAAAAGAACATATAAAACAGGTTTTTGATATCAAATGAAATCATTTATAAAAAAGGCATATTACTTTATCAAAAAAGACTTTCTTATAGAGTCAAGCTACGGATTCAACATAGCAATGCAGATAATTGGGATTCTATTTTCCACAATTACATTCTTCTTTTTATCCAGAATTGTAAATCTATCAGGATCCGCAGAGCTCATAAAATACAGAGAGTATTTCCCGTATGTAATAATTGGAATAGCATTTTCAAATTATCTGTCTGTAGCTACCAGAGGATTTTCTCAGAGGATTAGAGAATCACAGATCACGGGAACTCTTGAGTCAATTCTTCTCTGTGGAGTAAAACCCAAAAGTTTTCTCGTATTAAGTACACTCTATGATTTTCTCTTTTCTACAATCAGAATATTCGTATACCTTACAATTGCCTACTTCCTATCTACAAATAGATTTCATCTCGACCAATCCGGCTATGCGATAATTGTAATCATTTTATCAATTCTTGCCTTTTCATCCATGGGGGTTCTATCGGCGGGGTTTGTGCTTATGTTCAAAAGGGGTGATCCAATTGCAATAATATATAGTGCCCTCTCATATCTCTTCAGCGGTGTCTATTTCCCTGTTTCACTTTTACCGGAGCCACTCCAGATACTCTCAAAGATCCTACCGATGACACATTCACTTGAAGCAATCAGAAGATCTCTACTTACCAAGGTCAAAATAGAGGATATTTTTCCTCAGATCACTGCCCTCATAATCTTTTCTCTGATTATGTGGCCCATCTCTATCACAATTTTTAATCTTGCAGTAAAAAAGGCACAGAGGGACGGTTCATTATCCCACTTTTAAGAGAAACTCCTTCGCAAGATCAATGTATGCCTGTGCACCTTTACTTGTAGCATCATACAGGATTATCGGTTTACCAAAACTTGGGGATTCGCCAAGTCTTACATTCCTCGGGATAACAGTATTGAAAACAAGTTCTCCAAAATGTCTTTTGACCTCCTCCATTACCTGCCTTGAAAGATTGTTGCGGATATCATACATTGTTAGAATAATACCGAATATCTTCAATGATGGATTAAGGTTTTCCTTGATTCTTTCAAATGTGTTCATAAGTGCAGAAAGACCCTCAAGAGCGTAAAACTCACACTGGAGCGTAATAAGAATACCATCTGCAGCAACCATAGAATTTAAAGTCAATAATCCAAGCGAGGGTGGAGAGTCTACAACAATATAATCAAAATCATCTTTCAATCTGGAAATAAATCTCGAAAGCCTCAATGCCCTATCCTCCACATCAACAAGTTCAACCTCTGCACCAACAAGTTCTGAATTTGATGGAATAATATAAAAACTATCAATCATTGTGGGCAACAACGCATCAATCTCTGAATCTGGATCGCTAATGAATTTGTATATACTGGATTTTAATTCTCTCTTATCTATACCCAGTCCCGTAGTTGCATTTGCCTGCGGATCGAGATCTATCAATAAAACTCTTCTCCTTGCCACAGCAAGAGATGCAGACAGATTGACTGCCGTTGTGGTCTTCCCAACACCACCCTTTTGATTGACAATAGAAATTACCTTTGCCAGAATAATCTCCTTGGTTTATCTATATAAAAAAAAGGCAGGGGATCACCCCTGCCATATCAACAATATTACATCAAATCAGGCTTTTTCCTGCTGTGTCTCTTCAGCACCTGAAGGTTGTGTCTTCTTTTCAATGCTCGCTTTCTTACCTTTCTGTGCTGCCTTCTTTGTCTGTTTTTTAACCTTTTTCTCTTCTTCAAATGCAAACTCAATAATTGACATATCAGCGCAGTCACCAGGCCGTTTACCAACTTTGTAAATACGAGTATAACCGCCCTTCTTCCCAATAAACTTTGGGCCAATTTCTCCAAATAATTTTTTCAGAAGGTCCTTATCACTGACATAATAGCTTACCTTTCTAATATTCGCCAGAGTATTGGTCCTGGCAAGGGATACGATCCTATCAGCGATCCTTCTCAACTCCTTTGCCTTTGCATTGGTAGTCCTGATTCTCTGATGTCTTATCAGATTCATCATGAGATTTCTGAACATCGCAATTCTATGTTCTCTCGTCCTGCTAAACTTTCTTCCAGATTTCTTATGCATCATAATTCATCACTCCTACTCTTTTTCAGGTTATCTCCTTATCTTTGTTCAAATTTGGAAATTCTTTGGGAGGCCAGTTCTCCAGTTTCATTCCAAGAGAAAGACCCATACTTGCAAGAATATCCTTTATCTCCCTTAAAGACTTTCTTCCAAAGTTCTTCGTCTTCAGCATCTCTGCCTCAGTCTTCTGAACAAGATCACCTATATATTTAATATTGGCAGCCTGCAAGCAGTTGGATGCCCTGACTGAAAGTTCAAGTTCATCCACTGACTTAAAGAGATTTTCATTGAGTTTTGATTGAGGAATTTCGACCTTGGAGATCTCTTCTTCCTCCTCCTCAAAATTGACAAAGATTGCCATCTGTTTCTCGATAATCTTTGCCGCTATTGCAATAGCATCCTCAGGTTTCATTGCCCCATTTGTAAACACTTCAATAATCAACCTATCATAATCAGTCACCTGTCCAACTCGTGAATATGTAACATTATAATTTACCTTTCTTACGGGTGAAAACAGACAATCTATAGGTAGCATCCCGATAGGAAGTTCATACTTCTTCTTAATCTTGTCTGCACTCTCATAGCCTCTGCCGTGCTTCAGTAATAGCTCCATATTAAGAGAAGCACCCTCATCAAGGTGAGCGATCACCTGATCTGGATTAATTATTTTTACCGCATTATCTACCACAATATCCTTTGCATATACAACCTTTGGCCCCTTCTGCTTAAGATAGGCTATCTTCTCCTCTGTCTCCGGATCCATCTGTACAATTATCTGTTTGAGATTTAGAATAATATCAGTAACATCTTCTGAAATTCCCTGAATGCTTGTAAACTCATGCAAAACACCGTCAATTTTTATTGCTGCAATTGCGGCACCAGGGATAAGAGAGAGAAGCACCCTTCTAAGCGAATTACCAATAGTAATCCCAAGACCCTGCTCAAGAGGCTCTGCCACAAACTTTCCATAGGTATCAGTCTGTGTTTCTGCCTCTACAATTAATTTCTTAGGTCTAATAAGATCACGCCATACTTTATACATCTTTCCTCCTATAGATTACCTTGAATACAACTCTACAATAAGTTGTTCATTTATATTCAAATCAGTAATATCCTTTCGCTCTGGAAGGCTCTTTACTATACCTTTCATTGACTTGTCATCAATCTCAAGCCATTTTGGAACAGTCCCTTTTCTGGCTTCAAAATTCTGCACTATCACCTGATTCTTCTTTGAATGTTCTTTTAGTTGAATCTCATCCCCTACTCTAACCTGATAGGATGGTATATCCGTTCTCCTGCCATTTACAAGAAAGTGTCCATGTGCAACAAGCTGTCTCGCGTGACTGCGGCTCTTCGCAAAACCGAGTCTATATACCACATTGTCGAGCCTTCTCTCCAGAAAAACAATCAAATGATCACCTGTAATACCTTCTTTGTTCTTTGCCTTATTAAAATACTCTCTAAACTGATTTTCAAGAAGCCCGTATATCCTCTTCGCCTTCTGCTTCTCTCTAACTCTTATTCCATAACCTGAGAGTTTTCCTTTTTTGGAACCGTGCTGTCCCGGTGGGAATGCCCTTCTCTCAACAGCGCATTTGTCAGAAAAACATCTCTCAGATTTGAGAAACATTTTTGGTTCTTCTCTCATACTCTCTCTTCTGCAAAGTTTGCATCTGGATTTTGTATAACGTGCCAAAGTCTATCCTCCTTATAAAAAAATTTGCTATACCCTTCTTCTCTTTGGTGGTCTGCATCCATTGTGCGGGACAGGTGTAATATCTTTAATTATTGTAACTTTCAGACCCGCCGCCTGAATCGCCCTGATTGCAGATTCTCTTCCTGCCCCTGGACCTTTAACCAGAACGCCTACTGATTTCAAACCCTGATCAATCGCCTTTTTTGCTGCATCCTCAGCGGCCACCTGGGCAGCAAACGGTGTACTTCTCTTGGAACCCTTAAATCCCTTTGAGCCCGCACTTGACCAGGATATTACGTTCCCGTTCATATCCGAAATCGTAATAATTGTATTGTTAAACGTTGACTGGATGTGAACCATCCCTGTATTTACAACCTTTTTAACTTTTTTCTTGGGTTTCACTTATAAATCCTCCGTTATTTTGTTATGCCTTTGGTGCTGCAGGTGCTGCTGCCCTGATAATACCTCTTCTCGGACCCTTTCTTGTCCTTGCATTGGTATGTGTCCTCTGTCCTCTCACGGGAAGTCCTCTCTTATGTCTCATACCTCTGTATGTCCCGAGTTCTATCAATCTCTTGATATTCATCGTAACCTCTCGCTTGAGGTCGCCCTCTACCTTTATACCTTCCTGTTCAATAACCTCTCTGATCCTTCTGACTTCATCATCACTCAACTCGTAGGTTCGCTTATCTACAGAGACCTGTGCGCTCTCAAGAATTTTCTTTGCAAGAGATCTGCCTACTCCATAGAGATAAGTCAGAGCAATACCAATCTTCTTGTTTTTGGGTAAATCAATACCAGCAATTCTTGCCATTTAAAAACCTCCTTAAATCAGCCCTGTCGCTGTTTATGCTTTTTATTCTCACAGATTACCCTGATAATACCTTTTCTCTTGATAATCTTGCATTTTGGACAAATCTTTTTTACTGATGCTCTTACTTTCATAATTCACCTATCCTTTTAATTATTTCTTACTCCTAAAAGTAATTCTACCTTTTTGAAGGTCATAAGGGCTGAGTTCAACAACAACCTTATCTCCAGGAAGAATTCGTATAAAGTGCATTCTCATCTTTCCTGACAGATATGCAATGATTCTCTTACCATTTGTAAGTTCAACTCTAAACATAGTATTGGGTAGCACCTCTACTACCGTTCCTTCTACTTCAATAGTTCCTTCTTTAGACATAAACCTCGCTAAATTAATTAATTCCTAAAATATAATAAGCACCATCCACCACGGCTACTGAATACTCAAAGTGGGCAGATAGCTTACCATCAAAAGTTCTGGTTGTCCAGCCATCATCATCATAAACAACTCTATAATCACCCATCGTAATCATGGGCTCAATGGCAAGAACCATCCCTTCCATTATATCAGGTCCACTCTTCGGCTTTCCATAGTTTGGCACTGGTGGATCTTCATGTAGAGCTGTACCTATCCCGTGGCCTACAAGATCTCTCACAACTCCATAACCACGAGACTCAACCAGAGTTTGAATGGCGTGAGAAATATCTCCTACCCTATTACCGATCCTCATCTGCTCTACACCCACAAAAAAGGCATCCTTTGCTGTTCTTACAAATTCCCTTACTGACTCACTTACCTCTCCGACAATGATAGTGCGGGCGGCATCACCAAAATACCCGTTATAAAACACTCCAAAATCTATACTTACAATATCTCCCTCTTTGATAACCTTCTGAGGAATTGGTGTACCATGTACAATCTCATCATTTACAGATACACACAATGAATATTTGTATCCATTATAACCCTTAAAAGCTGGCACGGCACCCATCTTCTTTGTAACATTTTCAGCCAGTTCATTGAGCACACTCGCCTTTACACCCGGGGCGATCTTATTCTCCACTTCACTGAGGGCTATGTTTACTATTTTATTTGCTCGATCCATAATCTTTATTTCGCTTGCAGACTTAATACTAATCATCTCAACTCTTAAATTCTCAATAGCCCTTTCACCATGTTAAATACTGATTCTGGAGTTCCACCACCAGCCTGTATATTTTTCAACAAACCTGATTTCTGGTAATAATTGATAAGAGGAGCCGTCTGTTCATTATATACCTTCAGTCTGTTTCTTACTGTAGTTTCATTATCATCCGCCCTCTGATACAACTTCTCACCACATTTGTCGCATATATCCTGATTCTTTGGAGGTGAAAATTTAACATGATACATCGCACCACATTTCGGACATGATCTTCTACCAGAAATTCTTAAAATCAGTTCATCCTCAGGAACTTCAAAGTTGATAGCAATATCTATCTTTTTGCCCAGTTCCTTCAGCATCTGATCGAGAGCCTCTGCCTGAGGTATTGAACGAGGGAATCCGTCCAATATAAATCCCTTTTTAGAATCGCTGGCTTTAACTCGTTCCTTCATTATATTGATTACCAATGAATCAGGCACAAGTCCGCCCGATTCCATGTATTTTTTAGCCTTAAGCCCAAGCTCGGTCCCTTCCTTCAATGCCTTTCTAAGCATATCACCAGTGGAAATCTGAGGTATTTTCATAACATCCATAATTTTTTGAGCTTGCGTACCTTTACCACATCCGGGCGGCCCCAAGAGTAAAATTATCATAATTTATCTCCTCCTGCCCCTTATCCTTGGTCCCCCTTCCCCTGAAAGACCTTCATAATGCCTTGAAATAAGATGAGATTCGATCTGAGCAAGTGTATCAAGCGCAACACCAACGACGATCAGCAACGCAGTTCCGCCAAAATAAAATGGGACATTAAACGACTTCATTAAAACTGTAGGCATCACACATACAAATGAGACATAAAGCGCACCACCAAATGTTATACGAGAAAGAACTTTATCAATATATTCAGCTGTCTTACTACCCGGTCTGATTCCGGGAATAAACCCGCCATACTTCTTCATGTTTTCAGAAATATCAACAGGATTAAATACTACAGCAGTGTAAAAATAGGCAAAGAATACAATCAACAATACATAGAATGTCTCATATCCCCATGTGCCTGGCTGCAATGAAGTGGAAATATTCTTAAAAATATCAAAATGTAACAGATTGCTCATTGTAGCAGGAAATACCAGAATAGAAGAAGCAAATATTGGTGGGATGACTCCAGCAGTATTAACTTTGAGAGGTAGATGTGTGGTCTGTCCGCCATATACCTTACGACCTACTACCCTCTTTGCATATTGAACTGGTATCCTCCTCTGTCCCCTTTCAAAAAATACTATCATATAGATTGCGCCAATCATTATAGCTACGACTATTAACAGAGTCAGTGGCTTTAACATCCCCTTTTCAGCAAAAGAAAAACTCTGAAATACAGCGTTTGGCATTCTTGCAACAATTCCAGCAAAAATTATTAGGGAAATTCCATTACCAATTCCCTTTTCGGTTATCTGCTCACCAAGCCACATAATAAATGTGGTACCTGTAGTAAGAGTTATAGCCGTAAGCAATCTAAAACCAATTCCAGGATTTGAAACCACAAGTTCACCAGTACTTGATCTGAGCCCTTCAAGATATACAGCAATACCAAAGCCCTGCATCATACATATCAATACTGTGAGATACCTTGTATACTGTGTAATTTTCTTCTTGCCCAGTTCACCTTCCTTCTGCAGCTTCTCAATTGCAGGTAATACTACACCGAGCAGTTGCATTATGATGGATGCACTGATATAGGGCATGATTCCAAGCGCAAAGATGGAGAGCTGTTCAAGTCCACCGCCTGAAAACAGGTTGAATATTCCAAAAATTGTATTCTTTGCAGAAGAGAAGATCTTTGCCATTACAGTTCTATCCACACCGGGTGTAGTGATAAAAATACCCATTCGGTAAACGGCCAGCAACAGAAAAGAAAATATTATCCTTCTCCTCAATTCGGGAATTCGGGCTATATTACTAAAAACGTTTGCCACAACTAAATCTCCTCGGCTTTACCGCCTGCTTTAGTTATCTTCTCTTTAGCCAATTTTGAGAAGATATTGGCTCTGATTGTAAGGGCAACACTGATTTCTCCATCTCCAAGTACCTTCAAGGGTATATTTTTATCTTTTATAATACCTTTTGAAAAAAGGGCTTCCGCATCAACAATATCATTGGCATTAAAAACAGACAGATCCCCTACATTTACAATTGCAAAACTTCTTTTGAATTTATTATAAAAACCTCTCTTTGGAATCCTTCTAATGAGAGGCATCTGCCCTCCCTCAAAACCGACTCTGGTTCCACCACCCGAGCGGGAGAGCTGTCCCTTATTACCTCTACCAGAGGTCTTACCCAGTCCAGAACCCTCACCTCTGCCACGTCTTTTTGGTTTATGTGTAGCACCTTTTGGTACTTTAATATTCTTTAGTGAAATTGCCATAACAATATCTCCTTACTCAGAAATAATTTTTACAAGATGGGGAATCTTCCTTATCATGCCTCTAATAGCGGGGGAATCCTTTACCTCAATAATCTGATGTAACTTTTTAAAACCGAGTCCCTTTATAGTAAGCTTTTGCCTCTCATCTCTGCCGATTGTGCCTTTATACCATTGAATCCTGATCATCTTTTGAGTCATAAAAACCTCCACAGGTTACTTCTCTAAGGATTTATCTCTTGCCTTAAAGTATTCTGTTCTGGATTTCATCTTCTTAAATCCATCAAATGCAGCTTTAATAAGGTTGTGTGGATTACTTGATCCAATTGATTTGGTAACAATATTCCTTATTCCAGCATTTTCAAAAAGCGTTCTTAAGACTGTTCCTGCAATCACCCCTGTACCTTCCTTGGCAGGTTTCATCAACAGATTACTTGCACCAAACTTACCTATCACCTGATTTGGAATTGTACCATGAACAAGTGGGATTTTTACCATATTCTTTTTTGCTCTTTCTGTACCCTTCCTTATCGCTTCAGGAACCTCATTTGCCTTTCCAAGACCATAGCCAATCGACCCCTCTCCATCCCCAACCACCACAAGTGCAGCAAATGAGAATCTTTTTCCTCCTTTGACCACCTTGGCAGTTCTATTAATATATACTACGCCTTCCAGAAGTGCCTTCTGCTCCATTTCATTGTTAATGTTATTCACCAATGGAAACCTCCTTAAACTAAGACCCAAAAATTAGAATTTAATACCTGATTCTCTCATTGCATCGGCAAATGCCCTGACAATGCCGTGATATTTGTAACCCCTTCTATCAAAAACCACTGCCTCAATATTTTTTTCTTTACACTTTGAAGCAAAATGAGTACCAAGCCTCTTTGCCTGCTCTACTGGTTTTATTTTTTCCTCTGGACTCTTAAATCCCTTATCTCTCGTAGAGGCAGTCAATAGCACCTTACCATCCATATCATTTATCAATTGGGCATAAAAATACCTATTACTCTTAAATACAGATAACCTCGGCCTTTCTGCTGTGCCTGAAATCCTTTTCCTTATTCTTTTGATTTTTTTCTCACGATTCTCTTTTCTGTTCAAATAGATACTCACCTTAAACCTCCGTAGTTATTTTGAACCGCCTACACCGACCTTACCAACCTTCTGCTTAATAACTTCTTCAGCGTATTTGATACCCTTCAACTTATATGGATCGGCGGGTTTTATTGCCTTAATATTTTGACACACCTGTCCGAGTAGTTCTTTATCATGACAGGTCAGTGTAATAATAGTATCCTTTTCAATCTTTACAGTTATATCTTTGGGCACTTCAAATATTACAGGTTTTGAGAACCCAATACTAAATTTCAGGGTGTTTCCACTGGCTTCAGCCTTATATCCCACTCCCTGAATAGTCATTACACGGGTAAAGCCTTCTGTAACACCTTTGATTGTATTTGCAATAAGTGCTCTCATAGTTCCGTGTACCTGTTTGGCAACCTTCTCCTCCGAAAGTCTCTTTAGTCTTATGACACTCCCTTCAATCTCCACTTTTATAAAATTGTTCAGTTTAAATGACTTCTTACCTTTGGGACCCTCCACAGTAATGATCCCTGAATTAACAGAGACTTTTACTCCCTGTGGAATATTCAATGGTTTGTTTCCAATCCTTGACATATTAGACACCTCTTTTAATAAACAGTGCAAATGAGCTCACCGCCGAGCTTCTCTTTAATAGCCTTCTGACCACTCATTACCCCCTTCGGAGTAGAAAGAATAGCTATTCCATAGCCTGTCGTGTATCTTCTAACCTTATCATACCCGATGTAAAATCTTCTGCCCGGCTTACTGAAACACTTGAGTTCTGTAATAACCGGCTCGTTGTTAGAGTATTTTAGGGATATATATACAAATTTCTTCTCGCCTCTTTTTACAACTCTAAAACCATTTATAAAACCCTCATCAGTCATAACCTCGAGAATTGATTCCTTCATCTTTGAATGAGGAACCTCTATAATATCCAGCCTTGCACGAAGTGCATTCCTGATTCTTGTAATCATATCTGCCACAGGATAAGTATGACTCATAATAATCTCCTTCGTTACCAGCTTGATTTAGTTACGCCAGGGATAAGTCCTCTAAGCGCCAGATGTCTGAAACATATTCTGCATATATCAAAATCTCTGATATATCCTCTTGGTCTACCACAAAGGGCACACCTATTGTACTTCCTTGTAGAAAACTTCGGTTCTTTCTTCTGTTTAAGAATTAAACACTTCTTTGCCACGTATTTCCTCCTTTAATCTTTGAAAGGCATTCCGAGATACTTCAATAACTTCTTTGCCTCTTCATCTGTTTTTGCTGTTGTAACAATTGTAATGGTCATTCCCTTAATCTTATCAATCTTATCAAAGTTAATTTCAGGGAAAATTATATGTTCCTTTATTCCTACTGAGTAATTACCTCTCCCGTCAAAAGATTTTGATGAGAGTCCCTTAAAATCTCTAACTCTGGGAAGCGCAATATTCACAAATCTATCAAAGAACTCATACATCCTGTCGCCTCTCAGAGTTACTGCACAGCCTATTGACGCCCCTGCTCTGAGTTTGAAATTGGATATGGATTTCCTTGCCTTTGTAATAACAGGCTTTTGCCCCGTTATGGCTGCAAGTTCAGAAGAGGCTGTGTCAAGAATTTTTGCATTAACTATAGCCTCTCCAAGCCCCATATTGATCGTAATCTTATGAAGTCTCGGGACCTGCATGACATTTTTGTAATTAAATTCCTTCATCAGCCTTTGCAGAATCTCTTTTTTGTAAAGTTCCTTAAGTCGTGCCATCTCTTCCTCCATCCTATATCTGCTCGCCGCACTTTTTACAAATACGGGCTTTCGTTTCACCGGAAATCTTATATCCGTGTCTCACTCCTCTATCACATTTCTTACAAAACAACATTACATTGCTGATAGAGATTGAACCCGGCTTTTCTACAATTCCTCCAGCCTGTGCAGACTTATCTCTTCCGGGTTTTAAGTGTCTTTTTATAGTCACAACATTTTCAACAATTACTCTATTTTTTTCTTTCAGAACTTCCAGTACTCTACCCTTTCTGCCCTTTTTCTTACCTCTAATTACTACCACTATATCGTTCTTTCTAATACTCATCTTGGTTCTCCTGA
>JBBISZ010000043.1:0-13238 GCA_037441045.1 Deltaproteobacteria bacterium
CCCCTGTGTTGAGGATTTCAATTATAATTATACGGATCTGGAAATAGTAAATAGTCTGCAAGCAAAATTTTTACATAGTCTGTAGTCCACAGTCCACAGTCCATAGTATTGCAGCAAAATTAGTTTTTCTACCTCTGGTTCAGCAGGTAATGCATCATAAGGTTTTTTTACTCATTACTAAATAAATTCATTCCTCTCTTCTACATCTATATAGAAGATATTTTTCACCCAGAAGAATAGGTCTACAATGCGAATCAATATAATCCAGTACATATTCATTTTTATAATTTTTATCATATATAAAAAAGTAATCGGTGTAATTTATACTTTTAAGTTTTGATAAACTCTTCTCCCTCCAATCACTCCGAATACTCATAGTCCTTGTAAGAACTGTAATTCTCTTTGAAGTATCTTCCTCAAAACATTCCATCATATTATCTTTAATCATCTTACAACCATTTTCAGCAAGCACTTTATAGGGTTTGTCGAAGAAGTAATATCCAAGTATATTTTTGTTATTTTCAATATCAATCACTATATCTTTTATTTCAGATTTTTTTATGGTGTCAATTATTATTCCAGGATTTGTCCTCTGATGATAACTCTGGATATAAGTACTTTCAAATCTATTGTTTGAATCTTTTATAAATGCATAAAGAGTGAAAAGTGAAAAAATCAATACAAATAGGTATTGTAATGTATATTCTTGTTTTTCAATTTTTATTGATAGCATTAACAGTATAAAAGATACAACACTGAAGATTAGATAGTATGGCATCATTCTGAAATACAACGAAAACAGAACAAATAACAGATTTGATATAAATAAAATAACAGGAAAAGATTCCTCTTTGAGTATTTTAAAATTCAAAACCAGATAAATTATCAGGAGCCCAAATATAATTATATAGTGTTCTCCTCCAAAAAGATTAAAGAGCGTCTGCTGAACAAAATCATAAATGGGTTTCTCTCCCCAGATAATATCGGGAAAAACCTTTGCCATCTTGCGGGAATAAAACTCTGCTGAGAGGGAGGAGAGAATTTTATATAAAAATGGCGAAAGACATAAAAACAATATTATAATCGGCTTTATTAAAACTTTTATCTTCTTATGTATGTAGAGATATACAAATATAGCAGCCAGATTGATATATGCCGCATAAGATGAGAAACAGGAAAGCAATAGAAACAGAAAAGTTAAATAATAATCAATTTTTTTATTTTCCGAAATAGCCCTTCTCAGAAAGAATATTGAGAGGAGCGAATTCATTACAAAGAGACTTAAATCTGTAATCTCTCTACTTCTGTATACATATTCAGGATTTGTCGCCAGCAGAAGCATCGCTATAAGTGAAAATATCTTGCTTTTTTCTCTCACTATCAATCCGATAAACCCCACCGAGACAATTGAAAACAATGCACTTATAATCCTTGCAATAAAAGCGGGGTTCTCTGAAAATTTCAAAAAGGGATTCAGTATTGCAAAATATAAACCTGGATGCCTTGGATCATACGAATAAAAAATATTGTATAGTGGATTTCCATAAGAATAAAGAAGCCTTAAGGCACTGCCCTCTTCAAAGACAGGAAGATAGATACATCTCAACCTGAGATATGAGGCATATACAACAACTAATACAAATATAAGAAAATATAAAAGCCCATGCATCTGCTCTATAGAAAGCAATATTCTGTAACAAAAAATCTTTAATCCATTAATACGGGATATTATTAGCAAAATCAGTATGAGTGTAATTAGTATGTATGTAATCCTGATAAAATCAGTATCATGTTTAGTATCATGTTTGAAAAAAGGCGAAGGATTGGATACACTTATAAAAATATCACCCGTATCATTCTTTAAAATTGCATCAACAATGGGTTTTATATCACTGACAGTTATTTTGCCAGCATAACTTATAAAGAAATTCCTTGATCTTCCGCATAAGATATCTTCCGTCTTCTCCTTTGATAAAATTATAAAAAAACAATCAACTGTATTACAATAACTATATCTAACCATATCCTCATCTATAATTATATCTTTTAGAATATATTCACCAAAGTACTTATTATAAGGCGAGGGAAGATTCTTAAAATACTCCTCTTTTCCTGATGGTATTACCTGTCTGGCAGATAATTCACTCTGAGAAAATATAATCAACAAGAATATAAGTACCCCTGTCCTCATCTCAGTCTCTTAATCTTTCAAAAAATGTCTTTATCAGAGTCATAGATTCCTCTTTTAGCAATCCCCCAGTTACCTCAATCTTATGATTCATGGCATCATTTCTGATAAGATTAAAGACTGACCCACAGGCACCATATTTGTTATCCGATGCTGAATATATTATTCTATGTATTCTTTCATATACAAGTGCAGAAGCACACATTGGACACGGTTCTAATGTAACATAGATTGTGCAGCCATCAAGATACATACGCCTGTTATTCTTATGCGCATCAAGAATAGATACAATCTCAGCGTGCAAAATCGGAAGTTTTGAATTCTCTTTAAGATTAAATCCCTGCCCCAAGACATTTCCATCTTTGTCAACTATCACCGCACCTACGGGGACTTCACCATACTCAAATGCCTTCTTTGCCTCCAGAAGAGCAAGTCTCATATATTCAATATCACTTTTCATCTCTATTCACCCTCATTGAGAAGACATCCCCGTTTTATAATTGTTGCAGGAATCTTTTCTTTTTTGTTTTCAACCTCATTATCCTTAAAAAGTCTTTGATACCCGATTCTTTTATTAAAAAATTCGCACTCGTAAGGATAATTTTTCATTGCCATATTTATAACATCAATAACACCTCTATCCTGAGCTCTAAGCCCCTTCTCTATGGCACTCTTGAGGAAGATCATATTCTCTCCATGTATACCTTTGATGTATAAATTTTGAGATATATTCAACACCTCATCTTTATGAAAAGAAGGAGACGAGAGACAGGATGAGGCATAAGTTTTGAGACTCATCACCTCATAAAAGGACAGAGAAAATATCACAATTGAATAAACAATCAGGGCATTATCGGAATTTAATATGCCTCCAATCCCGCTTGAATATATATGCCTGTATGACTCAAGTATTCTCATTATCTGATATAGTAAAAACACAAAGGCAACGAGATATATTAACTTAACCAGAACCTGAGAGACCTCAATTGACGTCTGATATTCGTTATTGATTGGCGAATAGAATATAAAAACTATCAGAATGACAAGAAATATCACTGAGAATAAAATAATATCTAGTTGTTCTTTTAACCTGAATGAATCAATCTTTTTTAAGAAAACTGACAGTACAATACAAAGAAGAGGAAGAGATAATATAACAAGATGAATAGGCTTTACGGGTATATAATTTAGTGAGAGGCTTACAGGGACAAATACAAAAAATATCTTTACATATATTAGCGCTGGTTGAATCAGTTTTTTTAGACCAGAAAACCTGTTAAGAATTAAGATAAAAACAATCAATGCAAAAAGAAATATTGTGATTCGTTTATGAAGATAATGATAGAAGACAAGAGTCAGAATCTGGGTAATAAGGCTCAAGAGTCTAATAGCCGTTATCAAGATTTCTTCTCTTTTATCAGGTGATAGTTCCATACCTGATTTCTTCCATTCTCTTTGGAGTGATAGAGTGCCTTATCTGCACAGGAGATAAGTTCTTTCTTATGATCTGAATCCAGAAAAAAAGTGGCAAGCCCTATTGATATAGTTATATTGAATGTCTTTTCAGGTGCATCAAAGGCCAATTTCTCCACCTCTTTCCGAATCCTTTCAGCAAATGTAAGAGCACCGTTTTCATCTGTCCCCTCCATTATTATTGCAAACTCCTCTCCGCCATACCTTGCAACTATATCTGTCTCTCTCGCCAGCCTCTTGAGTAGCCCCGCCAATCCTTTTAATACTTTGTCTCCAACAGGATGCCCATAAGTATCGTTTATTTTCTTAAAAAAATCTATATCTATTAATCCCAGAGAAAATTTTGCCCTGCTCCTGTTTGCGCGTGCTATAACATCGTCAAGTCTCTCCTGAAATACCCTATGATTAAACAGTCCGGTAAGTCCATCTGTTGTGGCAAGATCATTTATCTTCTTTACAACAATCCCGTTTTCAATACTTATCGCAAGAATGTTTGAAATGGTCTCAAGCATATATGTCTCCTCTTCACCAATTGTTGATCCATCAGTAGTATAAACCGCGAATGTCCCAATAAGCTCCTCACCGCGCGTAATTAGAGGAAACACCTTTATTTCTGTTATCCCATCAATCTTAAACTGGTCACCATATATTGTAGTAAGGTCACCTTTGAAATCCCGATTAGGGAATTTGACTCTGTGCTCTGCCACAAGTTTAACAACAGGGGAGTTATCTTTTATATTTTTCCCAAGATATTTTTTTAAACTTTCACTCTCACCAGAAGCATAAGCAAATCTCTGATGGCTATAATCACCATTTTCTGAGACCGTTATAATTATTCCAGATACTGACCTTGAAACCACCCTGCTCGCCTGTAATGCCGCATCCATAACCTGCTCAAGAGTCAGGGCATCATTAAACTTCCTGCTTGCCTCAAAGAATTTAGACTTCTGTTCTCTCTCCACTGAGATATTATGTAAAAGTCTCTGAGTCTGGACATACGAACCAAGAAAATCAGAAAGCATCCTGAATATCTTTTTATGTTCTTCAGTAAAATTCTCCTCAATTCTATCTGCAACCAGAACACCACGCAAAAGTGTAAGATCCTTGATCCTCTCAGATACCTGAACTCCTATAAAAGATTGAATCTTCTGACTCTTCTTATAATAAACCTGACCCCTTATACTTCTATCATCAGCATTTACAATAATCGGTTCATTGCTCTTTAATATAGCCGCAAAGAGTCCTGCATCCCTCTCAACCTTTTCAGATTGCATATAATCAGGTGAATCTGATATTGAGTAGACGAGTTTCAATCTATTTTTTGTCTCATCAAAAAGAAAGAGCGCTATTGTATGTAGTCTTAATAGCCTCTTTATTATATTAAACTCCAGCCTGAAGGAATCTTCAATAGATAGAACAGTTGCCTGTAAGAAAGTATCTCTATCTATCTCGTCAGCCTTTTGAGACTGAATAAGTCTATAATCTTTTATCTTCTCTCTGTATTCATGAACCTCCCTATTTATCTGGCTTTTCAATATCATTCTGTTTCGTATCCTCTCCAGAAAACTGAGTAGATAGTAAAGGAGTCCAAACATAACTACAAATACAATGCGTCCCAGATACAATGTTAGACTGCGCTGTGAGGATAGTAGATATGTTAGTGTCTCCTGCAATAAAATGATAAAAATAGTAAATATGCCTACATTTTTCGGCATAAAAAACAGGACAAAAGTCACAAACAGATACAAAAGAGGCTCAAGATTGAATTGAGAGATGCCTGCTGTACCGATAAGTAGATACAGCACATTTATCAATACAAGTGTAAACTCATAATCATTTCTAACGCCATGTGCCTGAACTGAAGGAATAAAGACTGGAAGAAGCCTTCTAAAAAATACTATCAAAAACAATACGGTGATAACAATTATACTCAGAATATAGTAACCATCACCTCTATGCCTTATAAAAAATTCAGAGGCTGTAAGATAAATATAAAATCCTGACACCACAAAGATATATGTAGATAAAAAGAGTCTTTTCAGATGTTTTATAAGATTTATATATCCCTTCATATATCTTCTTATTTTACCTTAAATACTATATCGCCCTCTTTTATCATATTCCTTTCACGGGCGATCTTCTCAATATACCTCTCATCGCTCTTTAATAATTCTATTTGCATTCTGAGCTGTTGATTCTCCTCCCTCAGTTTCTTATTCTCCATAAGGATTGAAATGTATTCGTTTTTCATCTAATTCAGTTTCGCAAGACCATTTGGTGAATAAAACAATGAATTGAGGACAATAATTACACCTGCAATAAGTGCAAGCAAGATAAGAATCCAGGTCTTCATAAGGTGGATAATATATCAACTTTGAAAATTCAACAAGGATAAAATAAAATCGACTCAAAACCCCTCATCTACCAGAAGCCTTGCAAGACTTTTATAAAACTCAATATGATTAAAATTCTCGTTTGTTACTCCTGCAACCTGTCCTACCTCATCAAAGTGATCCGCCGGCAATACTCCCAGAAAATTCCCCCACATCGCACTCGCAGTAGGAACTATACCATCATTGTCTCCGACCTGAGACCTCAGTAGCTCATAAGTTAGAGAAATCTCCACATCCACAGTATCTCCACAATTTTCCCAGACACGACATGTTTTGCCTGCATAACTGAAATATTTGACTCCTGGATCATCCTGATACTTCTTATTAAACTCACCTGTAATATATGCAACTGACAACGAATGTAATGATGCCATCGCATTAGCCTTCGATTCAGAATCAAGTGCAGCCCCCATCACAACAAGAATAGCATCAAATGCCGCCTTGCCCGCCCCTGTCGGATCTGCGAGTATAAAATCTGCAAGCGGTGTTCCATAATGAGGTGTTGCAACTGTAATCAGTGATGCAATCTTCTCTGCCTTCATCAGAGCCGAAATTACATACCTTGAATCAAGTCCTCCCTGACTGTGGGCAATTATATTTACCTTATATGCATCCGTTTTCAGAAGCACCTCATCTACAAAATTAGCAAGCTGACCACCTCTCACTTCAATAGAATTATATGGATCCAGTTTTGCTATATGAACATCATACCCAAGAGATGTGAGCGTATCCGGTACATTATAAAAATACTCTATTGGTCCTATATTTTTAAATCCTGAAAATCCATGCACCATAATTATAGGATAACGGGTAGAGATCTTATCACATCTATCAACACAGGAGATCGTGATTGAATATGGAGTCGCTTTCTTATAATCAACCTGTGAAAGAGTCAAAAAATACTCTCCACTTCTATCTGATTTGAAACTGAATATAAGTGGTAATCCTCGTTGAGGTTGTTCAAATCTTATATCTGACCTCTTCTGTCCCGGACCACTTATAATGACAAGCGGCTTCAAATATTCCCCTTTTATAAAGAATGAAAACTCAGCCCCCTGAGGCACTACAACCGAATATCTGACTGCATCACAATTTTCACGCAGATATGAGCTCTCTGTCCCGATCAATCTCAAATCTCCCATATATCGTGCAGCTTTTACCATATCTTCGGGACAAGTTATCTCTCCCGAAATGTCTCCTGATATATCCTGTAAATATTCTGCGTCCGTTGTATCAACAGAGGAGTCTATAATACCGTCATAAGAATCCTGATATTCAACATCACGCCAATTAAAAATATCTTCTTCATGCAAACTATCATCCAGAACTATATTTTCTATATCCAGAAAGTTGCGAGCTATAATATCATACGACGGCAGACTACTAAAAGTATCTAAAATCAACTCTATCGATTCAGAGCAGGCGAAGTAACTTATAATCAAAATAGCAAAAATAATTGCCCGGAGACTTTTCATAAAGATAATACTACCATTTTTTTAGATGTTTTTGAATTCAAAATATTTGGGTCTATAATTTAGTCTTAAAGAAATCGCCTGACCTCTTATAAATAAAAATCAAATCTTTATACAAAACAATTTTGATAATAGTGATTATTAAAAACCTTCTTGAACAGACAAGCAATCCAGACTGAAACTAATGTTTTTTACACATTCTCTTTATTTTTTTAAAAAAGATGGTATAATTTCCTGCTATGAGATATGTCATTATTGCACTTTGCATATTATTTTTTTCGTCCTGTTCGGTAGATTTTTCGCTCGTGGAGAACAGGAGATGCGACAATGAAGGAAAATGTATTGCGGGGTATGTTTGCGACAGGGCAACCATGACCTGTGTAAAACCTGGCACAATTGCAGATGTAAATCAGAATTATACTGACACCTCAACAGATACTACAACATTATCCGATACATACATCATAGAAGATGTTATTACAGACACAACTTGTATTCCAACAAACAATGGTGTTGAAATATGTGACGGAATTGACAACAACTGCGACGGAAAAACAGATGAGGATAAGGTATGTGGAATCTGCACCATTGTAGATACTATAACTGAAAAATGTGATGAAAGCACAAATTGTAACACCTGCTTTATTGTCAATGGAATAAAATATATCTGTATCTCCAATAATGGTTCAAATTTTGAATGGACAAAAGAATCTGACATTGAATGTAATTCTTCAATGAACAATAAAATAATTAGATGCGAAAACCGTTGCTTTTTATGTAAAGACGGAAAATATGAAGAACCATTCTTTATGCAGAATGAATCCTGCGACGGAAAAGACAATAACTGCAACGGTGTTATTGACGAAGGTGAAATCTGCCAACCTTATATGATTTGTGAAAATGGCAAGTGCGTAGAAAAACCCTGCTCCAAAAATGAGGATTGTCCACAGGGAAAAATATGCAAAAATAATAGTTGCTCCAACTGTGTTGATATAACAGATGATTCCCTATGCGGAACTGGTAAAATATGTATAAATAACAGTTGCATTGATGGTGATTGCCATCAGGACACTGATTGTTTTGCTGGAATCTGTATAAATAATAAATGCTGTGCTGATTGCTGTAGAGAGAAGAAGGATTGTCCGGAGGAGAAGATCTGTAAACAACAAAAATGTTCTGAATGTACTGATTTCATAGAAGACTTAAGTTGCGGATTGGGATATATATGTGAAGATAAAAAATGTATAAAGGGGAATTGCCATCCTTCAGTTGGTTGTCTTTTTGGGAAGATTTGTGTCAATTACAACTGTTGTGATCCGGGGCCAACCTGCTGTAATGAAGACAAGAATTGTAAATCCAATATGACCTGTACTTCTGCTCATGCCTGTGAATGCAAACAACTTTTTGGAGATTGTAATAATAATTATGATGATGGCTGTGAAACAAATCTCTCAAACGATAAAAATAATTGTGGAGTATGCAATCAAAAATGTTCATTACCAAACGCAGATCCCGAATGCATATCAGGTCAATGCAAGATAAAAAACTGCAAGCCGGGCTTTAATAACTGTGACAACAAAGATAACAACGGCTGTGAATCCGATCCAGAGAAAGACAAATTAAACTGTGGAGATTGTGGAGTTGTATGTTCAGCTGACAATGCAACTGTCAAATGTGAAAATTCTAAATGTGTAATAGCAAGTTGTAATGCCGGCTTTGCAGACTGTAATAATGATTATACAGATGGATGTGAAACAGATGTATATAATCAGGACAACAACTGCGGTGACTGCAAGAAAATCTGCCCCACAAATAAAACTGTATTAAATGAAAATTTAAATAAAAAAAAATACGATGAATGAATAAAATTATGCCCACAAATACTCACTGTATAAATGGAAATTGTCAATAAAACAACTACGGATGATTTAGAAACATTCTATAAGCCATTCAACTTCTCCTGTCCGCTTACCCCTGTTGAACTGGAAGAAAGCATACAAAGAAACGGTCAAATTACACCCATAACAGTAGCAAAAGTTAGCAACAGGATGACACTTATATCGGGCTACAGAAGATTTGAACTACTCAAAAAATATAAAGTTAAGCCTACCATCTTTTTTAGAGAAGAGATGTCTATAGAAGATGCATTTTTACATTATCTTACCGAAAATACATTTCAGAGAAGATTCAATCCTATAGAAAAGATAAGAATATCAGATTATATTGTCTCAAATAATATTAATTTGCCACCCGCCTTATTGAACAGGGCTGAACTTGGGGACATTAAGATTACAGCGTCACTCATAGATTTTGAAAGTGGATTGACAGATGAACTAAGAGTATTTATAGCCGAAAAAAATATTACAATAAATACTATTTCAAGGCTCGTGAGAATGAATGATTATGTAGCCAGAAGTATTTTAAAAACAATTAAAATTCTCAATTTATCACACTCCGAAATTAATAAGATGATGCTGGACTTATATATACTTTATATGCGCAGAGAAAATATTGAGGAGATACTTAATAATTCATCCTCATCATACAACCAATTGAAGGAGATTATATTTTCAAAATTAAATCCTGAGATGCAAAACCTGACCAGAGAATTTAATAAATTTAAAGCCAGCTTTAAGCGTTTAAATATTGAACCACCAGAAAATTTTGAGGGCGACAGGTATAAAATAGTTGCGCATTTTGCCGATGAAAGCGAGATTGATGAAATCATTGAAGAACTTTTAAGACTCAGAGATTTATGGAAAGAAAATCCAATATTAAAATAGTACTTGATGATTCAACTACAGCAAACAGCCTTACTGAAGCTATATTGAAAAATGCTCAAAAATTAAACATTGAAATTATAAAAAAAAGTGATTCAGTCAAATATAATAATAATCAACTCTTACTCCTCTCAAATCAAAAAGGATTCATTAGAGCCTGTCCATGCAGCAGAAATTATAGATGTTGCAACTATTTTACCATAGACACCATTGAGGGCTGCATATTTGATTGTGAGTATTGCATTCTGAAGACATTTATTGATCCAGCCTTTATTCTAATAAAGACGGATATAGATTCGCTAAGAGATGAAATCTCAAGTTTCTATCAAAAAATTTCGGATAAAAATCTTACTATCAGAATAGGAACAGGTGAGCTCAGCGACTCACTTGCACTTGAAGATATTGCACCCTATGCTCCAATTCTGATTGAAGAGTTCAGAGGCAAAAATAATCTCATTCTGGAATTTAAGACCAAGAGCGATAAAATAGATACTATTCTTAATCTTCCACACAATCCACTTACAACTGTATCATTTTCCATAACTACAGATTACCTGCAAAAACTTATTGAGAAAGGCACATCACCAATTGAGAAGAGAATTGAGACAGCAAAGACCCTTGTTAAAAATAATTACAGAGTAGGTTTTCATTTTGACCCGATAATATTCTATAACGGGTACGAAAAAGACTACGAAAAGACAATCTGTTCAATTGCAAAAAATATCTCTGTTGATGCTATATCATGGATATCATTTGGCACACTTAGATTCGGCAAGATCCTTATTGATAGATTTGAGTCTCCTTTTCTATTTTCTGAGTACATAAATGACATGGAGGGGAAATATAGATACCCGATCAGCATAAGAAAGCATATTTATCAGACATTAAAAAATATAGTTGATAGTTATTTTGGAAACAACATAAGAGTATATTTGTGTATGGAGCTGGACAGCCTTAACAAATCAATCATTGGCAGAAAATTTAACACAGATCTTGAAGTGAATAATTACATAGTTGGAATTAATTAAATGCCTTTAAGTTCCCAAAAAATTATATGAATTATTATTATTTATTCTTAGAATAATAGAAAATGTTTTGTTTTTTCATTCTGAAGCTGAATTGATCAATATACTCAATATGAACTCTAAGATAATTAAATAATTTAGATTTCTAAAATATTTAGCAGAAACAATTAAAAAGGATTAAACTCATACAAACTCTTTTTAATAAAAAACAATTAAAAAATCATCAGTTAATATGGGTGCTCTTCCAGTGGCGATATTTAAAATAAAAAAGGACGGAGAAATCTCCGTCCTTATTATCAAAATTAAATTATCTACAACTTATGGCTCTGGTGGTGATGAGGAATTTTGAGGATCTTTTGTAGATCTAACTATAAAATCATTTGCATTATTATTTGTATCATAACCATTACCGAGAAACTCATCCTCTCCTCCAGACTCCATTGTTGCAGAAGTAGATGTAGATTTTGCCTTTCTCTCAACCGATTGTAAACACGGATTTGTTGAGCATGGATTAGTAGCAGGTGCTCCACCCTCTGCTGCATCTCCTCCATTAAATCCTACTGTGTCTATTACATTATTACTTGAATCTAATATCCTTATATGTCCATTGTCCGCCAGACCTGCTGTAAATGTAGCATCTCTTGCGGGCCCAGAATAACTACTATCTGAAGAGCCAAATAGAAAATAACTATGCGCAGCAATTGTTACACCAGATAAAAGAGTTACCTTTGTAGACCAGGAACCTCCTGTATTCTGCTTATATTGTAGTTTCCAGCCAGAAATATCTACCGCTATGTTTGTTCGATTGTATATCTCAACATATTCATCATTCCCTGTACTACCCCTTGTTGAGACCTCACTTATCACCACAGGGTTTAATAAATTTAATCTCCCAAAATTCAGTGGATCGATATAAATCCAGCTCTTATAGTATTGGTTATTTGTTAGACCGTATACCCAGTTTGCACCGCCATCTACACTGAATGCAAATAGATAAACATAATTGGATTTTCCGGGGACATAATAGTCATTAAATGCTACATTTGCCATATATTCATAGTTGTTTCCACAATCTCAGCATGATGCATTGTGAGTCGCCGTGAACAATATAAACTCTGTGGGAGAAGTATAGACAGAAGGGGCGATCCCGATAGTTGCCATTATCAAATTGGGATCTCCTGATATATCAGTGATACCGGGTACATAGACTCTGCCATATATATTCCCTGTTGGTTCACCCCAATTTACATCTATTGTAAATGGATACTGTGTGTTTGCCCATCCAATAGTATAGGTTTGATTTTCATCACTCGTCCCATCGCAGTCATCATCGGTATTATTGCCCATAACTTCCATCATAGATGGATTGATTGCATTTTGCGAATCATCACAGTCATACTGTTTTGTACCGGTGAACTTATTTACTACATCCTGCTGACATAGACACTTTGATGAGGCACCTGGCAGGTAATAGCTATCTCCATCATTGTCATAATAATAAGTGGTACAGCCAGCCGCATTTTCCTCATCCGTAATACCGTTGCAATTGTCATCTATTCCATTGCAGACCTCCATCGCTCCTGGATGAATCTGTGGATCTGTATCATCGCAATCTCCACCGACTGTAGTATTATACTCAGGTGTCATGCTACACAGACATTTACTATCTGTACTCTGTCCATAGGTATCACCATCAGCATCCCTATAATATGTGGTACAGCCTGGATTGTTTTCACCCTCATCTGTACTACCATCGCAGTTGTTGTCCAGCCCATCACAGATTTCATTGGATGGAGTGCCCGGGACTGCATTACACTCAGTGCCGCTCTTGTCTGATTTGCATACATATACACCTGTTCTTGCACACTCTCCAATACCTGCTGAACAGATCTGTACTAAATCAGTAA
>JBBISZ010000044.1:0-5871 GCA_037441045.1 Deltaproteobacteria bacterium
CGGCGAGCGTGTCGCGAACCTCGGGCGTGTTGTTCTGGAGAAGGATCAACTCGGGATGATGAATCTGGATTTCCTGTACTCAAATGAGAAGATCAAATCAACTGGTTATAAATTTCTATATACCGATCCAAAAGAAGGGTTGATTGAGGAAATGAGATGGTACAGGGAAGGTAGATATTTTGATATGTAAAGGAGGTTTGTTATGAAAAATAAAGAGAAGAGAATGACCTATATTGAGCTTGCACTGAGCTCAAATGATAAACTTGAATCTATCATGCAGAATGGTACGATGCCCGATGTAAGAGACCTTGCTGGCTGGGAGTTCAAGGGATATAATACTTTTGATCTGACTGGTATTCTGGGCTTCAGGAAATTTAAAAAAGGTTTCTTTGCAGATCCAGAGCCAAAGACCGCAACAGACAGGATAAAGGGATACAATGTAAAGGTAGTTCAGAACGGGATTATTGATGAGTGGCAGGATACAGGTGCTCCAAAATATGCATTTTATGAGGTATTTCCGTCAAAGGATGATCCAGTATTCAATAAATACCCAAATGCACTTCTAATTCACTATGGTGCCAGTGACAGGAATCCAGTTTATGATCCATCGAGGTTTTTGAGAGATTATCTTGTTCAGGTATATCCTGATAATAGGGATCTGTTCCTGGGCAAGGCTTATGTGGCTCTTGGAAAGACAGGCATTTTTGTTTCCTACTTTATCCTTGAGAGAAATAACAGAGGAACACCGTAAGTTGATAGAATCAATTAGAAAACAAATTGAATAAAAACTATAAATTTTTGTAATATTGATAAAACCTGATTTGCATATTGATTATTCAGTCTGATAATTGGTCAATGTTATTGGCTATCCGATAGTATATCATTTTTGATTGGCTAATTGCATTGTCAAAGGTTGCTCAAAAGTAGTATACGAGATGATGCAGAGCACAATAATATTACAAACCAATTTGAAAAGTTAGAAATGTTCATAAAGGTTATTTATAGTTAAAAAGGGGGCAATATTTGTCATTTGTTCTGTAATATTTGATAGACCCACGACAGGAAATCATTCATTATCTCTGCTGTAATTCTATATTTGTTTTCTTTCAGGTATTGTATCATTCCATTGAGTGAATTTAATTCGGAATTTGAAATCTCCTCATTTTTGCAGCGCTTTTGTAGTAATGTAAGTGCAAATGTTCCAGCTTTTCCATAGTATTTTAGTTTATCAATCCATGGTTCCATCTCTGATATAAATCTCTCATCAGAAGCGTCTTTGAGAATCTCATCTATATGTTCAAATCTTATGAAGAATTCATTATTCAATTTTTCATAGTATAGAGATTCACAATCTTTATAATGTTGATAAAATAAATCCAATGCAGCTTTCAGTTCTATAGACTCTTCTTAAGTAATTAGAGATGAGCGCAGGTTGGTTGCAAATTCGTATACATCTTTTTCCCTATTACTTTTTGCAAACAGATGAATTGACTTTCTAAAAGAACTCTCCTTGTCATAACCTTCTGGATTCCACAGGAGATCAGATATAGTCCCCAGAGGAATAAGTGAAGAGATTGTGTATCTCATTGGATTTGATGCATAGAATTTTATCTTACTAAAGATCTCTGACTGTCTCCCAACAATTGGTCCTAAAAATGCCGCACCTCCATTAAACATCAAATCACATACTGGATAATTATCTGCAAGTACAGGTGTCTTCTTGATTATTTCTTCTATTTCATCAACATCTTCTACTGAGATAGTTGGTGAGACTACGTAATATCCGGTCCATGCAATCTCATATTTGTCTTTCAGGGCAGATGCAATCTTTGATAGATAGGTATCCTTCTTTGCCAATTCTGTTGTGTAGTCATTTGGAACAAATGCCAGCAGGATATCAGGTTTGATACTTTTTAAATCATTATACAGTTTATCTGCAATATATATCTGTGCCTCCGCCATATCAGAGAATTTATCTCTATCAAAATCAGAAAGACTCTTCTGTGTATCATCAAATGCAAGTACAAGACATTTATCAAATCCAAAACTTATTAGTTTCTTGAATTTGTTAAGAAGTGTAGAGTAGTCTTTCTGGTTAGAAAATTGGATATCGTATCCTGGTCCTACTCCGTAGCAGGGTATAATGCCAAGATTTTTTGAATGTTTTGCAAGGCTTCTGAGTTTATTCTCCTCCTCTTCATCATATGGGGTTCTCCACATTGCCCAGGCATAGGCATCTGATTTTGGAGAGTATAAGAAGATATTAAATTTTAGAAGAGATAGATAAGAAATTGCGTCCAATCTGTCATTTTCTCCCCAGGGTTTTCCGTAAAAAGCCTCTGCAACTCCTCTCTTTTCAACTGTGGGATAATCAAAAAATGCAGATTCATAAACTTCATTTTTGAAAATCATCTGTGAGATTGATTTTGAGCCATTATAAAAGCCTTCTGTTGTATCTGAAATTAGGTATACTTTTATTGTATCTGTCTCATTTTCACTCTTTTTGATCTTAATATAATATGAATCCTGCTCATCTTGCAATTTGAAATTACAGGATCTATCAACTGCTCAAAGTCCTCTAAAAGTAAATATTTCTATTTTACCATAAAAGCTGGAATACCCAAATTGTTGATTTCTCTTTATATACTCCGAAATAGTATCAAAGAAGTCAGATAGATATTTTTCTTTATCATTTTTCAATGAAAAAACGGGACTGGAAATATTTAATTTTAAACCTTTCATAAAGGCTGTTTTTGGAGAAGGAAATAATGGAGGACTCTCTCTATTCAGGTATTCAGGACATATATCAAAAGGGAGCTCGTCTTTTTCATCTATTTCTGAATCATTATAAGTGTCGGTATAATTGCTTGAAAAGATATTGTCAATTTCTCTCTGATTGCAGGATAATAGTAAAAAAAGAAGTAAAAACACTGATATAAAGTTTTTCTTCATACATGTTCCTCAAACATCTATGTCTTTGATAACACAATTCTGAATATCTTTCAATTGATTATGGTTTTTTGATTGAAAATCTGATTTTCTATGTTATTGATTTTATATATCTTGAGGAGGGGGAAGGATATAGATATAAATATGTTAATAAACAAACTTACTTCGCTTTATGAGTCAGTTGCTATACTGAATAGCTCATTAAGAATCGAAGAGGTGCTCGACAGAACTATCGGTATTGCAAGAAATATCCTCAATTTTGATAATTGTGCCGTGTTGCTTTATGATGAGCGAGATGGACTGTTGAAGATATCGCGATCAATTGGATACGATGAGAATGTTGTAAATACATTCAGGGTAAAGCCAGGTGTGGGTATTTCGGGATGGGTCTTTGAGCATAAAGATGGTGTAATAATTTCCAATGTACATAAAGATCCTCGTTATATAAAAGGTGTAAGCGGTGCAATGTCCGAGATGGCTGTACCTCTAATTGTGGATTCAAAGATCATAGGCGTGCTGGATGCAGAGAGCAGGAAGGAAAATGCCTTTTCAGAAGAAGATTATATAATGTTTAAGATATTTGCATCAAATGTTGCTGTGGCGATCAGAAATACAGATATCCTGAATAAACTTCTAATTAGCAATAAAGAACTTGAAAAAAGACTGAATGAGATATCTACTCTCTCAAGAATCGCAAATTCTGTAAGTACAATACTCAATCTTGATGTGCTTCTCTTAAAGATTCTCAATCTGATTAAGGAGACTCTGAACTTTAACAACTGCGCAGTCCTGTTGCTTGAAAAAGAGACCGGTGTATTGAAGGTAAAGGCATCTATTGGATATAAGGAAGAATCAATAAAAAATCTATCTATAAGACCTGGAGAGGGTATTACCGGTAGAGTTCTTCTGTATGGTAAGCCTGTGCTTGTGGGCGATATCAAAAATGAACCGGGTTATATAGAAGGAATAAACGGAGGAAGATCAGAGATATCAGTTCCTCTTGTGGTCAGGGATACAATAATAGGTGTACTGGATGCTGAGTCGCCAATTCCCAATAAATTTTCAGAGTATGATCTGAATCTTTTCTCTGTTTTTGCAAGTTATATCTCATCTGCAATTCACAATGCTGAACTGTTTTCTGAACTCGAACAGAAAAATCAGATGCTTAAGAAGAGTATCTCTGAGATTGAAAAGATGAATCAGGATCTTATTGTATATGCCAACCAGGTAAAACAAATAAATGAGCAACTCAATAAACGTATAGTTGAGATCTCTACTGTATATGAGGCATCAAAGACGATCATTTCATCTCTTGATCTTCAGGAGACTTTGCAGTCAATTGTCATGCTTACAAATGATCTCGTTAAATCCTCTGTCTCTGGAATAAGACTGATAGATTCGGATACTCAGGAGATCAAGGAAAGAATAAGACTCTCATCTGCAGATGTTGTAGATGGTTCTAATAATGCGAAGGTATTTGAGATACCGCTGAAGATTGGAGATAAAATTATTGGTTATTTTGAACTGGGAGGTATTGATCCAGATCAGATGGGAGAGGAAGAGATTCGTATCCTGCAGACGCTGGCGTCACAGGCTGCAATTGCCATTGAAAATGCCAGATTGTTTGAAGAGACTCAGAGAACATATTATGAGACAATAAAGGGACTGGCTCAGGCGCTTGAGGCGAGAGATGCATATACTCGGGGACATTCTGAGAGAGTTACAAAATATGCTCTGCTTATTGCCGAAGAACTAAATCTTGATGATGAAAATAAGCGTCTAATAAGTTATGCAGGGCTTCTGCATGATATTGGAAAGATAGGTATTGCCGATAGCATATTAAACAAAAAGAGTTCATTAAGTTCTGAGGATAGAAGGGCTATTGAAAACCATCCTTTATTTGGAGACCAGATTCTGGGACCAATAAAGTTTTTACGGGATGCCCAGCATATTGTACTTCATCATCATGAAAAATATGATGGAACTGGATACCCATCAAAACTAAAGGGGGAGGAGATACCTCTGCTTGCCAGAATAATTACCATTGCCGATAGTTTTGATGCTATGACATCTGATAGGCCATATAGAAAGGCATTTAGTGCTGAAGATGCATTGAAAGAATTACGACTCAAAGCAGGTACTCAATTTGATCCAGACCTTGTAGCGGTCTTTGAAAAAGTTATTGCAAAGTACGGAATAATAAAGTAGATTTTTAAAGCCATATTGTTTTGAGGAGGTATATATGAAAAAGAGTGTAATTCTGGCATTAATTCTGCTTATAATCGGGATATTTGTAATGTCCTGCAGTGATGAGGCTTCAGGCTGTAAGAAGAGCAACGACTGCCCTGATGGATATATTTGCAAAAATGGCAAATGTGAGAAAAAGGCAGCTACATATACAGATCTGGACAATGATGGAGTGGATGATGATCAGGATAATTGTCCAACAATCTCCAACCCTGATCAGAAAGATACAGATAAAGATGGAGAGGGCGATTTGTGTGATAGCGATCTGGACGGAGACGGGATTGATAATGATAAAGATAATTGTATGAATGTATCCAATTCTGATCAGAAAGACACAGATAAAGACGGGAAAGGTGATGCCTGTGATGATGATCTTGATGGAGATGGGATTAAAAATGATCAGGATAACTGTCCTCAGATCCCGAATACCGATCAGGCTGATAAAAACAACAATGGTATTGGTGATGCATGTGAGGGGGATAGAGATAAAGATGGAATAACTGACGATATAGATAATTGTATTGATATTCCAAATCCAGATCAGAAAGACACAGATAAAGACGGAAAAGGAGATGCCTGTGATGATGATATTGATGGAGATGGAAAGACCAACGATCAGGACAACTGTAAAGATACTCCAAACCCCGATCAGAAGGATACAGATAATGATGGTAA
>JBBISZ010000044.1:5971-13175 GCA_037441045.1 Deltaproteobacteria bacterium
ACAACTGTAAAGATACTCCAAACCCCGATCAGAAGGATACAGATAATGATGGTAAGGGTGATGCCTGTGATCCTGACATAGATGGTGATAATGTGCCCAATGATAATGATAACTGTCCGTATGTTCCAAATACTGATCAGAAGGATACAGATAATGATGGTAAGGGTGATGCCTGTGAAAGTGATGGAGATGGAGATGGCATAGATGACAGTATTGACAATTGCCCCGGAGTATACAACCCAAACCAGAGGGATTTTGATAATGATGGCAAAGGTGATGCCTGTGATCCTGACATAGATGGTGATAATGTGCCCAATGATAATGATAACTGTCCGTATGTTCCAAATACTGATCAGAAGGATACAGATAATGATGGTAAAGGTGATGCATGTGATGATGATGCAAATTTCAACACTGGTGGAAATTATGATACAACCTGCAAGTATAAACCACCAAGAGGTGCTTTTGACCCGAGAGTAAAATGGGAATGGAATACTCCATCTATCCTTCCAAATCTCAATCAGGTGATGTCTACTCCAATTGTCATAAATACCAGCGATGATAATAAGGATGGAAAAGTAGATGAAAACGATATTCCCGATGTTGTTTTTACATCTTTTTATACTTATGCAGGATGTGGTGGTACCTGTCTTGGTTATGGAGTTTTGAGAATTCTCTCTGGAAATAACGGTGCAGAGTTATTTCCGCCTTCAGGCTTTACTATGAGCGAGAATTACAAAATTACACCGGCAGGAAATCTGGCGGCAGCCGATATTGATAAAGATGGGAAAGTAGAAATAGTGGCTACCAGATTTACAACTGACGGTCCTGTGGTCTTTGATAATCAGGGTAATATCAAATGGCATTGTGCGCAGTCCAATTTGAATAATTGTGTCAATTATGCAAGTCTGCATTCGGGGTTGAACTGGGGAGGTCCTTCAATTGCAGATATAGATGGTGATGGATATGGAGAGATAATCATCGGAGCAGCTGTATGGCAGTATAATGGAGTAAGAAAGTGGGTAGGCAATAAAGGAATTGGTGACAATGGTGTAGGACCTTTATCAGCGGTGGCAGATCTGGACGAGGATGGTAAAATGGAGATTATTACAGGTAGCACAGTTTACAATTATGATGGCACTGTAAAATGGTCAGATATTCCAGATCCATCGGGCACCGGCACACTTGGAGACGGATTTGTAGCGATTGCAGATTTAGATAAGGATGGCAAGCCTGATCTTGTTGTTGTTTCAAAAGGAACTATCAGGCTTCAGGATGCACTTACAGGTGCTTTAAAATGGGGACCATTTGACGTGCCTGCATCCGATGGAAAGAGAGTTGGAGCACCTACGATAGCAGACTTTGATTCAGATGGTGAGCCCGAGATAGGTGTTGCGGGATATTCAGGTTATGTAGTCTTTGAAACCAACGGCGCAGTCAAGTGGTTGAGCCCGACCAAGGATAAGAGTTCACATGCAACAGGTTCATCGCTCTTTGATTTTGAGAATGATGGCTATGTAGAAGTTCTTTACAATGATGAAGAAAAATTCAGGGTTTATGATGGTACAGGCTCGAGTAAAGATGAGAACAATGATACATATTACGATGGTGTTGTTTTATTTGAAGAAGTTAATACCAGCTGGACTGCTTATGAGAATCCCGTAGTTGCAGATGTGGACAATGATGGAAAGGCAGAGATTGTTATCTGTGCCAACAATTATGGTAGAGAGAGCACAGGAAATACAGGAATCAGGGTTTATACAGATAAGAATGATAACTGGGTACATACGAGGAGAATCTGGAATCAGCATACTTATCATATAAACAATATTAATGAAAATGGAACTCTCCCACAAAATGAGTCTGCCTCATGGAAAGAGCATAATACATACAGACTCAACAAATTTGCTGGTGATATACCTTTTGCTGCACCTGATCTGGTAGCAACATGGCTGGCTGTTGATCCATCTATGTGTTCTGCCTCATTTACTGCATGGGTATGGGTAGAGAATAGAGGTGCGTTGAAGGTACCTCAGGGTATTCCAATTGCAATATTTAATGGGAATCCGCAGCTTGGAGGAACATTACTCTCTATTTCCAACACAAAATATACACTTGAACCTGGAGACTCCGAAAAGGTCAAGTTTGTTATAAACAATCCACCGAAAGATGTTGATATCTATATCTGGGTAGATTATGATGGCTCAGCCTCTACAAAGAATGAGTGCAACGAGAGTAACAATCTTTATAAAGGGTTTGATTTTGAGTGCACTGATTTATAGAGGGGATTTTCAATAATTGTTTTTTAGCAAAAATTCTTTTAGATTCAAATTTTTTATAGTCTCACTCTCTTTTGGAATATTCTTTGCTACTCTATCTATTTTTACCAACAACTATTATTTAAAAAAATTAGTTCTGGATGAGAATGAGAAGCAGATAGAAAATCTTATGAATTTTATTCTTGCGGAAAATCCAACTATTACTACTGACTTTATTGATTCATTATGCAAAAAAATAGAAAATATGGAGAGCATAACAAGTATTGGACTTCTGGATGATAAATCCAATCACTTATATTCCTGTAAAAATGATGATATTGGAAAAATAAAGACAGTAGTTAAAATTCCAGAGAACAAAGAATCTGTTATTTCAGGAAAATTAGCTGGCTCAGATTATGTATTTTTCTATAGGGCTATAAAATATAATATTGAGACTGAGTTATCAAAGAGCGGATTTCTGGTCTTTGCTGTTGATAAGAAGATATTGTATAAATCAGAAAGTGGTCTATTCAGGATCAGGTTAATATTAACAATAATAGTCCTGACTTTGTTAGTAGTTTTTACATATGTTGCTACCAATTATCTTACAAGACCTTTTGATAATCTGATAAAAAGGCTTAATGCCCTCTCAAATGGGGAGATAGATAAAATATCTCTTAATGATATTGGTTATGATGAACTCGTTGTGATTGTTAATAAACTGAATGAGTTACTTCAATCACTTGTTCTGGTTAGAGGTGATCTTTCTATTATAGAGGAAAAATTTAGCACTCTCATTAAAAGGACAAAGGATATTATTCTGGTATTGAATAATAATTTATCTATCTTATATGCCAGTCCGACCTTTAAGGATGTTATAGGATTTGATATTGACAAATTTAATGAGAAGATTTCTCTTTTTGATCTGACAAACGAAGATTATAAATCTTTCTTATCCGACCTTTCTGATAGACTGAAGAGAGGCGAGACAATCGATGATTCAGAGATGATAATAACCGGGAAAGAAGGCAATAATATTTATCTTCTTACTTCCTGGATAGTAAGAAATAATGGTGATAATTCTGGTGCGGATATTATCCTATTTGCCAGGGATATTACACAGTTGAAGAGTGTTGAAAATGAACTTAAGAGAAAGAGCGAAAACATGGAAACGATTCTCTTTTCGCTCTCTCATGATCTAAAGAGTCCAATTTTTACACTAAAAGGTATGAGTACGCTTTTCAAACAGAAATATTATGGTAATCTGGATGAACAGGGGAGACATTTTATAGACAGAATCAACGAAAATATTGCAAGGATGGAGAGGTTGATATCAAATATGCTTGATATATCGAGGGCAGAAAGACAGATCTTTAAAACTGAGGAGGTAAGGCTCTCACAGTTAATTTCATTACTTGTTTCGGATATGCAGGAAATAATTAAGGAGGCAGGTGCCAGTATAAGTATAGCTAATATACTCCCGGATATTTACGGAGATAGGGATAAGATTTATATAGTGTTTAAAAATCTTATTGAAAATTCAATAAAGTATAGAAGCACAGAGAGAAGTCTCTTGATAAAGATTTATGAGCAGGAGAACGAGGAGGGTGTGGATGTTCTTTTTGAAGATAATGGAATTGGGATTGAAAGTAAATATATTGAGAAGATATTCAAACCATTTTCAAGGGCTGTAAATCCATCGGAAGATTTCTCTGGTGGGCATGGAATAGGGCTAAGTATAGTCAAGGGGATTTTAGATGCTCATAAAATAAGTATAAGTGTTGAGAGTTCCTACAGAGAGTGGACGCGTTTTAAGATCAGAATACCAGAATCAATAATAATTAAAAAGTAGCGGATACCATGTATGATATCCGCCTGATATTATTTCTATTATTTGTCTCAAATAATTCAGAAAATATTGTATCTTCCTTCCAATCCGATTAAATAATCATTAAACGATCCGCTTGAATCTTTCCAGAAATTTACCTGATAAGATAGACCAAGCCCCGCAGAAAATTCTTTATTTATTTGATATAAACCTCCCAATCCAACTCTGATATAGATAGCCTTATCGTCTGCGCTGGCACTGACAACACTGCTATCATATTCAAATTTCATAAGATCAAAACCAAACCCTCCAGATCCATATATGCTAAATTTGGGGTCCACAGAAAACAGATATGTCAATTCTGGACCAATCATATAAGAATTTATGCTGCCTGCTCCGGTACCATAATGTTGAAACCTGAAATTGCCACCTACACCAATGTTGTTCTGAACATTATAATAACCTCCTATTTGTGCTCCCAGACTGGGATCTATTCCACTACAATTGCCCTGGCAACCGCCAAGACCAGCAATCGCATTGACTGAAGCTTTTTGCGGAGTATCTGCATAGATATTACCTGCAAAAAGGATTGTTAGAATAGTTAAGCCTGCAAACATAGTTTTCTTCATAAAACCTCCTTTAAATAACCTGTTGTTTAGATTAAGCGGTCTGTCAATGGATTCAAAAAATGTAAATTTAATAAAAACATTCTTAATGATAACTTTTAGAATTATTATAATAATTCAAATCACCTATAAAAGTAATAAAACATAAGGTTTTAAAATGTTTATTTCTGAGTTGAGTTAAGAATAGATATTCGATTAGTATTTTAGAAATTATGAAGGGTAAATGAATATAACTAATTTAATTGTATTCCAGATTTCAATAGTATATATCATATGTTAATGAAATCATTTTTCATTAATATTTTGGAAGTTGGAATAAGAAACCCTAAATAATTAAAGGAGGAGAGATGAAAAAATATATTTTCGTAATTTTAGCTATTTGTCTGATTATATTCCCGATTTTTGCAGAGAAGAATTCAAAGCAGGGAGAGGATGCATTAAAAAATGCAAAACTTACAGACATCAGGAAACTAATGGTTATTACAGGATCTGGTGAACTTGGAATACAGGTTCTGAAGAATATGGTTGAGTCTTACAAAAAAATGATGCCACAGATACCGTCTTCCTTCTGGGACGGATTTATTGCGGAGGTGGATGCCAATTCATTGACGGAACTTATTGTACCTATCTATGATAAATATCTAACGCACGATGAAATAAAGGATATTATCAAATTTTATGAGAGCCCTTCTGGTAGAAAGCTCGTAAAAGTGTTACCTAATATTACTGATGAGTCAATGGCTGTTGGAAGGGAGTGGGGGAAAGAAATTGGGAATAGACTTATACAGAAGTTGCAGAATCAGGCTGAAAAGGGATACTAAATCTTCTTCTATCTTGGTTGGTATTAAAATATTTTTCTGAATAACAATCTCGTGAATATTGAGTAGACAATCCATAATAAATATTTTATAGGCATTCAATTTGAAATGCTGAGCGATGAATTATAGTCCTTCAGTATTTTGGGTGTTTTAAGTGGTTTTGATAGGAGCTAATAAATCGGTTCGTCCTGCATAAACTCGATGAGTGAAACCTACATAAATGGCGGAGGCAAAATTCATTTTCAGGCATTATGGGAAATATGCTATCTGATAACATAAAAATATGCTGTTTTATTAAGCATAAATTCGTATTACTAATAAATGAGGAAGTAGAATTACAACCAGCTGATATAATTTAATTTACTTTATTAAAACGCAGGTTGGGTTGAGCAAAGTATATCTACAGGATTGATTCTAACTAATCAGCAAAAGAATTTTCATATATAAGATGCCGAGAATTTCTTTTAAGGGTGGAAATGGATTTGCAGGTCCCGGTATATAATTAAAAACCTTATAACCTGTCTTATTTATCGTCTTAAATGAACAGGGTGCAGGGATCACATCAATATTATATAATCTAAAACAGAGTATTGCCCTTTTCATATGATAGGCTGTTGTGACAAGGATTGGTCTTTTAAAATTATGCTTTTTCAGGATTTCTCTGGTCAGCATGGCATTCTCTTTTGTGGTGCGAGATTTATCCTCAATGATTATATCTTTATCCGAAACACCAAACTCAACAAGAAATCTCTTTGAGACCTCAGCCTCTGTAACATCTGTTTCAGTAAGTTTTCCTCCTGTTACTATTATAGGCAAATGTAAGTTTTTATAAAGTCTATACGCCAGTACTATTCTTGCGAGTGCCTCATCTGAAGGGACAGTATTTCCCGTTAGATCAGGGGAGTTTTCATATACGCCACCACCCAGTACTACTATTACATCACCTTCCGGTCTTGCATTTAATGAAAGGTCTTTTTCAAGAATTCTATAAAAATAATCCTGAAATGGTTCTATAAAGGAGAGGTAGATTAATAGTGATATAGATAAATTGATAATTGAAGCCTTTTTCCATCCATTTTTATAGAAATAGTATGAAGTAAGAAGTAGTAGCAATAAAAAAATGCCTGGTGGAAGTAGAATCTGTGTCAGGATTTTGATTATATTTATTGAAAACATTTTATCAGGTAACAGATGGAGTATTGTGTTCATTCTCTGATTTTAGAGTTCTGGTCATAAGAGTGTATATAGCCTCTTTTATATTTACTCCCTCAAAGATGATCTGGTATACCTTTTCAGTGAGAGGCATTTCGACATTCAGTCTCTTGGATAATTCATATGCAGCCTTTGAAGTCTTTACACCCTCTGCCACCATTCTCATATTTGAAAGTATCTCATCAATCTTTTTTCCCTCTCCGAGCATTTTGCCGACCATCCTGTTTCTTGAAAGTTCGCCTGTGCAGGTGAGTACCAGATCTCCCACTCCCGAAAGCCCCATAAGAGTCAGTGGATTTGCACCCTTCTTTACTGCCAGCCTTGTGATTTCGGCAAGTCCTCTTGTAATTATTGCTGCCCTTGCATTATTTCCAAGTCCTGCGCCATCACAGATACCGGCGGCAATGGCTATTACATTTTTAAGAGCTCCACCAAGTTCTACACCGATAACATCATTTGAGG